>JAWLCO010000005.1:0-72442 GCA_041687075.1 Hyphomicrobiaceae bacterium
GCCTTCTTCAGCCACTGCTGCACGACCCATTCGCCGTCGATCTTCTCCGCCACGCGCGCCTTGCCGCTGTTCAGCATGTCGAGCGCGGTTTCGACGGCTTCGCGGACAGCACCGGTCGTGCCGGAATTCACGCCGTCACGGCTCTCCCAAGCAGCGTCAATAATGCGTTGCAGGTCTTCAGCGGACATGGGGCCTCCACGCGCGTTCTCATGATCAGTGCCGAACGGCCTGCGTTGTGGCGCGGCCCCCGCGCGGCGTCAAGCTCGATCGGGGCTCGAGCGAATGCCCGTCAGGCCGGAACCGGAGCCTCGACAACCTTCAAATCCGCGGAGATCTCGAGCGGTCCCTCGGTTGCGGCACGCACGGCCTCGACATCGATTCCGGAAGCGATCTCGCGCATGACGAAGCGCCCGTCAGCCACATCGAACACGCCGTAGTTGGTAAAGACGCGGGAAACGACGCCTGCCCCTGTCAGCGGATAGGTGCAGCGCGTGAGCAGCTTCGGCTCGCCCTGGCGGGTCGTGTGCTCAGTGATGATGAAGACCTGCTTCACACCGGCAACCAGATCCATGGCACCGCCGACCGCCGGGACACCACCCTCGCCGGTCGACCAGTTCGCCAGATCGCCATTGGCCGCCACCTGCATCGCACCGAGGATACAGATGTCGATATGCCCGCCGCGGATCATGGCGAAGCTGTCAGCGTGATGGAAAAAGGATGTCCCGGGCTGAAGTGTGATCGGTTTCTTCCCGGCATTGATCAGCTCCGGGTCTTCCTGCCCCGGCTCGGGCGGCGGACCAAATCCCAGAATGCCGTTCTCGGAGTGGTAGATGACCTCCCGCCCCGCCGGCACGAAACGCGCCACCATCTCCGGAATCCCGATGCCGAGGTTGACGTACGCGCCATCAGGGATGTCCTGGGCCGCACGCCAGGCCATGGCTTCACGGTTGAGGCCCTTGCCAGCCGGTTTGCTGCTCATGGATAGCGCACTCCCTCCGCCACCAGCTTCGATTCCTGGGCCGGGTTCGGAACGTGGACAACGCGGTCGACGAAAATGCCCGGCGTGACGACCGCCTCCGGATCGATGTCTCCGGCCTCCACGACGTGGCGCACCTGGACGATCGTGTTCTTCGCCGCCATGCACATGATGGGCGCGAAGTTGCGCGCCGTCTTGTTATAGACGAGGTTACCGAACCGGTCTGCCCGCTCGGCCTTGACCAGGGCGACATCCCCCGTCAGCGCCTGCTCCAGCACGTACTGGCGCCCATTGAACTCGCGCACCTCTTTCCCTTCGGCCAGCGGCGTACCGGCCGAGGTCGGCGTGTAGAACGCCGGAATACCGGCGCCGCCGGCGCGGATGCGCTCGGCCAGCGTCCCTTGCGGCACGAGCTCCAGCTCGATGCGACCCGCCCGATAGAGCTCCGGAAAGACTTCCGAATGTGACGACCGCGGATAGGAGCAGATCACTTTCCGCACACGTCCTGCGCCGATCAGCGCCGCCAGCCCGACGTATCCGTTGCCGGCATTATTGTTGACGACAACCAGCTCACGCGCACCCTGATCGATGAGCGCATGGATCAGCTCGATCGGGCTCCCCGCCTCACCGAATCCGCTGATCATGACGGTCGCCCCATCACGAATACCTGAGACGGCCTCGGCGACACTCTGAACCTTTTTGTCGATCATGACGGGCTGTTCCCACTCACTGCGATGCCCTCCGTCCTCGGATATCCAACTCGGCCGCCTCCTGCAACGCGCTGCGTCGAAGACCACCCATGCATCGCCCGGCCGCTGGCGCTCAGTCCACTGTCTCTGTTTCGGACTGATCCGCGTAGTAGCCGCGTCGCCTGTCCCGCTCCATGAGAGCCGGGTCCCGCTCTGCGGGATCACCATAACCGCCGCCACCAGGGGTCTGCACCTCGATCCAGTCGCCCGGCTTCAGAACGAAGCCTTCGCCTTTGGAGATATGCTCCGGCTCGATGACATTGCCGCCCCGGCAGACCCTGATGACGTTCGGCGCACCGGGCTTGCCGCCCAGAATTCCCGGCGGCCCGAAACGGCCGTGCTCCATGAGGAAGGAGGCCTTGCCCTCGCCCCGCAGCAGCCGCGCGCGGTACCGCACACCGAAACCACCCCGGTACTTCCCGGCTCCGCCAGAGCCTTCCCGCAGTGCAAACTCGTCAAAAATAATCGGATAGCGCTGCTCGAGAATTTCAACCGGCTGTGATTTCGAGATGCCGATCGTGGAGCAGCCATTGCTGATGCCATCACCTCTCCACCAGCCGCCGTAGCCGCCGCCGGAGAAATAGTACATGATGTAGTGCCGCTTTTCTTCGGGATCGTAACCGCCGAGGCTGATGTTTCCGCTGGTGCCGGCGGGCGCCGCGAATAGCCGATCCGGAATGGCCTGGGCGAGAGCCAGGAACACCGCCTCCATGACACGCTGCGAAACCTCTGCTGCGCAACCAGCCACGGGCCGCGGGTATTCCGCATAAAGGAAAGTGCCGCGCGGCTCATCGACATGAATGGGCACGAAGCAACCGGAGTTCATCGGCACATTCGGGAAAATGTGCTTCATCGCGCCATAGACCGCCGAAATTGTCGTCGCCCAAACGGAATTGAGCGGCCCGGCGCACGGCGGACTCGATTTCGAAAAATCGAAGCTGATATCCGACCCCTTGACCGTCACCTCGAGCCGCACCTCGAGCGGCTCGTTCACGACGCCGTCGCTGTCGAGATAAGCGACGCTGGAATACGTTCCGTCGGGAATGGTTTCGATATGCGCGCGCATCATCTGCTCGGAACGGCGGCGCAGCTCGGCGATGGCTTCCTCGACGGTTTCGCGTCCGTAGCGGTCGAGCAGCGCGGTCAGCCGCCGCGCGCCGGCTTCCAATGCGCCGAGGTGAGCCTTGATGTCGCCAATGCGCTCATCCGAAACGCGGATATTGGCCAGCACGAGGCTCAATATTTCGGAATCGATCTGACCGCGCCGGCACAGCTTGATGGGCGGAATGCGCAGACCTTCCTGATGGATTTCCGTGGCCGTGCTGTTGAAGCCGCCGGGCACCATGCCGCCGGTGTCGGGCCAGTGCCCCGTATTCGAGAGATAGCACCAACGCTCGCCCCGATAGTAGAATGGCCGCACCATCTTCACGTCCATCAGATGCGTGCCGCCGAAGTAGGGGTCATTCACGAGAATGACGTCCCCATCCTCCAGATCGTCCCGCGCCTTGATGACCGATCGCGTCGTTTCCTGCATGACACCGATGAAGATCGGCAGCGCGATTTCGCCCTGCGCGATCATCGATCCGTCGTCGAGCGCATAAATGCCGTTCGACCGGTCGAAGGCCTCGGAGATGACCGGCGAAAAGGCCGTCTTCTCATGGACGATGTCCATTTCTGTGCAGACTTGCTGCAGGCCCTTCTCGATGACGGTCAGCAAGACGGGATCTATGGTCATGATCGCCTTATCCTTCAGCCAGCAGCCGGGCATTAGCCCACGTCGATGAGAATATTGCCGATATCGTCGACCCTGCAGCGCGCGCCGGGATCGACGACCAGGGTCGAATCCATCTGCTCGACAATGGCGGGCCCGTCGAATCGCGCGTCAGCCGGCAGCAGGTCGCGGCGATAGATATCCGTCTCCATCCACTCGCCGTTGAAAAAGACGCTGCGCTTACCGGTGCGGGCGTCGTCCACGTTGCCTTTCACTTGCGGCCGGAACAGCGACAGATCAAGGCTTTCGCGCTCGCCGATTACGGTCGTGCGCACGTTGACCAGTATCGGCACCATCTCCGAGAGGGAGATGCCAAATCTCGCCCGATAATGCTCTGCCAGCTTCTCAATCGATGCTTCGGGATCGAACCCGGGGCTCTCGACAGAAATGCGGATGACGTGCGATTGCCCACGGTACAGCAGATCCGCCTCATGCCGGACCGTAACCTTTTCGACTTCAACCTTCTCGCGAGCAAGAAGGGCGTGCCCCTCCTCGACCTGTTGGGCGAAAATGCGATCGATTTCAGCCCTGTCGAGAGATGCCAGCGGAAGATTGACCGTCTGCACGAAATCGTGCCGAACATCGGCAAGGATACACCCCAGAGCCGACGTCAGACCAGGGAAGCGCGGCACGAGAACGTGCGGGATGCCGAGCTCGCGCGCGATCGCCACGGCGTGGAGCGGCCCTGCTCCGCCAAACGGCATCATCGCAAAATCCCGCGGATTGTGCCCCTTCTCGACCGAAATGAGGCGGATGGCGCCCGCCAGCTCGTTAACGGCGACATCGACAATGGCAGCTGCGCTGGAAACCGCATCGAGCCCGAGATGACGGCCGATCTTCTCTTCCAGAATGCGCGCGATGTCATCGAGCGGAGCAGGAGAGTCGGAACCCGTGATTGCAGCGGGATTGATCCGGCCCAGCAGAAGATCGGCATCCGTAATGGTCGGATCCTTGCCGCCGCGGCCATAGCCGATCGGGCCGGGAAACGAGCCGGCGCT
Organism: Hyphomicrobiaceae bacterium; assembly: GCA_041687075.1. Classification (GTDB taxonomy): domain Bacteria; phylum Pseudomonadota; class Alphaproteobacteria; order Rhizobiales; family Hyphomicrobiaceae; genus ZC4RG25. The sequence continues at coordinate 4,495 of JAWLCO010000005.1, forward strand.
TTCCGGACCAACGCGCAACATTCCCGCTGCATCGATTTGCGCGATGCTGCCTCCGCCCGCGCCAACCGTATTCATATCAATCATCGGGATACGGATGGGGACACTGTAGGCAAGATCCTTTTCGGCCGTAATGACCGGCTCACCATCCACGATGACAGCCACGTCATAGCTCGTGCCGCCCATATCGCCAGTGATGATGTTCCTGAACCCGGAAGCCTTGGCAATGGCAGCGGCCGCAAGCACGCCGCCAGCCGGGCCCGACATCACCGTATGAACCGCATGCTCGCCCACCACGGAGGCGGCCATCATGCCGCCGTTCGCCTGCATGACGAGCAATTCCTTCCGGAAACCCTTTTCAGAGAGCTGGCTCGCGACGCTTTCGATATACCGTGCCACGATAGGCCTGATCGATCCGTGAATTGCCGCGGTAGATCCCCGTTCGAATTCCCGCATTTCACGAATGATCTCGTGGCCGGCGATAACGTTTGCGTTTGGCCACAGGCTCCGAACGATTTGGGCACAACGCTTTTCATGCTCATCATTGGCATAGGAATGCAGGAAATGGATAACGACCGATTCGACACCCATTTCCACGAGCTTCCCTACAGCCGCTCGGACGTCATCCTCGTTGAGAGGCTCGATCACCCGGCCAGCCGCGTCCAGTCGCTCGCGTACTTCGAGGCGTGCCTCGCGGGGGATGAGCGGTTCGAAAGATCCCGACAGTCCGTAAGCATAGGGCCGCGTGCGACGGCCGAGCTCGAGCGCATCCCGGAATCCGCGCGTGGTGATCAGGCCGCAGCGGGCACCTTTCCGCTCAAGGATCGCGTTGGTGCCGACCGTCGTGCCGTGAACGAGCCAATCGATCGCCTTCGGGTCGGCGTCAAGCTCCGTCAGCCCCTGCAGAAAGCCGCGGGCGCGATCATCTATGGTGGTCGGAACCTTGGCGACCCGGTATTCGCGGCGCGCCGTATCGAACATGAGGAAATCAGTGAAGGTTCCTCCGACGTCGACGCCTATGCTGATGGTGCTCACCCTCGCCTCCGAGATCCCGCGATATGTGCTCGAGCCCCAGGCCGGGGCTTGAGTTTCGATAATCGAAACTATATTCTGTTTTTCGATAATACACGCGGAGCCCGGGTCATTGTCAACCAGCTTCGGCCAACAGTGCGTCATGAGTGAGAGGGCAGAGATGGACAACTCCAAAGAGGTCTGGCGCGACGACGACCGAAAAGGTCCGTTCGAGCGCTATTTGAGCATTCTCGAAATCGTCGCTGCGGCCCACGACGGCCTTACGATGACCGATATTGCGAAAATTACCGACTTGCCAAAACCGACGGTCCATCGACTGACACGTGTGCTGCTCGATTCAGGCGCGCTCGTCGCCGAGACTCATCGACAGAGGCGGTTTCGCATTGGACCGCGGCTCTGGCGCGTCCTCTACCTTGGGTTCGACCGGGATGCAGTGACCGCTTACGCGCAAATGGCGTGCGATGCCGCCGCCAGCCGTCTCAAAGAGACCTGCTATATCGTGCGCCTCGGGCAGACCGACGTGCGGACCGTCGCCCGTGCCACGCCAGATCAGGGCTATCGGCTGCACGTCAATCCGGGCTCCGATCTTCCAGCGCATGCCGCCGCTTCGGCGAAGGCGATCATTGCGTTTCAACCACAAAAGGCGGTCACGCGTTATATCCGCGAGCCGCTGCCTCGGCTGACGCAATTCACCAAGACAGATATTTCGGCGTACCTCGCCGAGCTGGAAGAAACACGCACACGGGGCTATGCCATTTGCGACCGTGAAATCGACGAGAACGTCATGGCCTATGCCGTCCCGGTGCAGCTGCCTGACGCCGGCGTTCTGTTCAGTGTCGGCGTAACTGGCCCCTGCAGCCGCTTCCTCCAGAACCCGCCTGAGTTCTACATCTCAGGTATCACCGAGGCCGCCGGCCAGTTTGCACGCGCCCTGGAGTCGGTACAGAGGTGAGCCCCTGTCAGAACAAGGCATTTGGCAGCACCAGCACGATCTCCGGAAACAGCATGCACAATCCGATGGCGGCGATCATCAACAGAATGAACGGCGTGACCGACCGGTAGATGTCGCCGAGCGTTATGCTCGGAGGAACGACACCTTTCAAATAGAAGAGGTTGTAGCCGAATGGCGGTGTCAGGAACCCGATCTCCATATTTATTATGAAGAGAATTCCAAACCAGACGGGGTCAAATCCCAGCTTCAGAACGATCGGAAGAAACACGGGAACGGTGATCATGATGATGCCGACCGTGTCCAGCACCATCCCGAGCAGCAAGAGAATGACCTGCATGCCGGCGAGAATAACGTACCGGTTCACCTCCAGTCCGAGAATCATGCTCTCGATGAGACGAGTCGCGCCCATCGCCGTGTAGAACGTCGACAGCGCCGATGCGCCGATAATGATCCAGAAGATCAGGCAGCTGAGAATGAGCGTTTCCTCGCAGGCTTCACGCACAACGGTCCAGTTGAGCTGGCGCCTTACGGCAGCGGCGATGAGTGCGCCGAACGCTCCTACGGCCGCCGCCTCCGAGACGCTCGCGTAGCCACCGAGCATCGAGCCCAAGACAGCCACGACGAGAGATATCGGAAGAACAAGCCCTTTAGTGGCCGCGAGCTTCTCTCGCCACGTGAACCGCTCGAGCGTGCTGCCCATCAGCTCTGGCTGAAGGACACCACGGACATAGATGTAAGTGCAGAATAACAATGCGATCAGCAAACCCGGCAGGAGCCCGCCAGCGTAGAGCTTGCCCACAGACGTGCCAGAAACCAGGCCATAGATGATCAGTGTCACGCTGGGCGGGATGAGAATGCCGAGCGAGCCTCCAGCAGCAACGCAGCCGATCGCGATGCCCTTCTGATAGTTTCGTGCCAGCATGGCCGGGATTGCCAGCATACCCATGGAGATGGTCGCCGCACCCGATATTCCAGCCATCGCTGCGAACAAGGTGCAGATCGCGACGGTGCCTATGGCGAGGCCACCACGTAGTCCGCCGAAAAAGCGATACATGGAGTCATAGAGGTCATCCGCGATTTTCGAGCGCTGCAGCATCGCGGCCATGAAAATGAAAAGCGGAATGCCGAGGTATTCGAAGCTCGATGCGCTGGAGAATGCCTTGATCGGCAGCATCGTCAGTGCGTTCGGGCTCCAGAAGCCGTAGATCATCGCTACGGTCAGCCCGCCGAGCGCCATCGCGATCGGTACGCCGACCGCGAGGCACACGAACATGCCGCCGAAGAGTAACGAGGTTATGAGGACGGGATCCACGGCTACTCGGCGCTCCGCAGGCCATTTCGCCAAAGCTTCAATATGTGCGACAGCCAGGCCAGGCAAAGAAGGACAACGCCAATCGGCAGGAGCGCCTTCGCTACGTAGACCGGTGCCTGCCATGCACCCGTGGCGGAAACCTCGTTCATCATGAACGATTGCCATGCGAAGCGAGTGCCCAGCCATAGCAGCGCACCGGCAAACAGGACGAACAGTGCCGTGCTCGCGAAAAGGTCAACAAGAGCCTTCACCCGGGGCGAAAATCGCATGAACAGGATGTCGACCCGGACGAACTGGCCTCGTTGTAAAGTCCAGGCGCCGCCGAGAAAGACATATGCGGCGAGAAGCCATCCGCTGAGATCGTAAACCCATCCCCAGGACGTGCCGAAAAAGCTCCTCGAAACCATCTCAAGGACGATCAGGGCGGTCATGAGGAGTGTCAGAAGGGAGGCGCCTTTGCCGATTGCCTCGACTGCAGTGTCGATCCAGCGAATCAAATGCTCAAGCACCGCGCCCTCCATTGCGGAAAAGAGCCACCGCACCATGTGCGGCGGCTGCTAATCATTTCTCCTGGCAGAGCAGATATTTTTCCTTGGCGGGTCGGCTCGGGCGCGTCATTGCCGGAGCCCATTCCCATTGGGCATTAGCGCCCCAGCTCAGCCAGGAACTTCTTCAGCAGGTCGACGCCCTTGGCGGTCAACTCATCCTCACTGGCATAGGCCTCCCATAGCTCGCGGGCGGCGCCCTCCATCTTGGCCCATTCTTCTTCGGGAATGACGGAAATCTGAACGCCGGCCGCCTGCATTTCCTGCATGGCCTTGGCATCGGTCATTGCGCTGCGAGCGATGTAGTCGAAAGAGGAAGCAACAGCAGCCTCGTTCAGGATGGCCTTGAGATCATCCGGCAACTGGTTCCAGGCCGCCATATTGACCGCGAAGAAATTGTTCGGGACCGGCATCGGCGAAGGCTGCACGTAGTACTTCGCGACCTCATGGTAGGAGTTGTTCTTGTTTCCTGCCGGGCTCGCCCAGCGCGCCGCGTCGATCGTGCCAGTGGCCAGGCCGGTGTAAATGTCACCGCCCCCCATGAAGACCGGCGTCGCACCCATCTTTTCGTACCACTTTGCTTCCAACCCGAACGAACGGATCTTAAGCCCCTTGAAGTCCTCCGCGGACGTAATCGGCTTCTTCGATACGATATCCCAGGGCGGAGAAAGCTGAGGACCAAGATAAAAGACGCCATGCTTGGCATAGGCTTCGCGGACCAGATCCAGGAAGCCATACTTATAGAAAAAGTTGTAGCGCTCGATCGGCGTCCGCAGAGACCCGGGCACCCCGTTTTCTAGGTTTGCCATCGGTCCGATCTTGCCGGCGAAATAGCCACCGGTGAGAACTCCCATCTCGACCATACCTGCGCCAACGGCCTCGAGCCCTTCCTGAACCGGGAACAGAGCGCCGACGGGGAAGACCTGGAATGAGATGCGCCCGCCCGACATTTCCTCTGCGAGCTTGGCGAACTTCTCCTCGACTGCCACGTAACCCGGCTCTCCGGGATTGAGGTTGCTCTGAATGCGCCAGTTGAACTCGGCCGCATTTGCAGCCCCAACCGCTGCGATGGAAACAACGCCTGACGCAACTGCGCATACCAGTTTACGGATCAGTCGCATAAGCATACCCTCTCCCTGCTGAAAGCACGGTTAGCCTCCCGTCGGGGCTAGCTCGATAATCTCGGACAGTCCTCGAATCGAAACCCAGAACGACGCCATTCACGAGTTTCGATTTTCGATACTCAATTTCTTTTCCTGAAACTGTGTCATGAGCCAACAATGGTGTCAACGGGCCCACTGAGACGGGGTATCTCAACGTCTTGGCTGGAGCAGGCGCAGATAAGAGGCGAGCCTGGCGGTTCCGGCCCGCAAGCGCTCAGCCAACCGCTTATTGTCAGAAGTTCCGGCTGGCACCCCTGGTCGACAGCAGGGGTGACGAGCGGATTTGAAGGCGCCGAGCCTGTCAGGACCCCAGCACCGCCTCGATCAGCCGCTTCGCATCCCCGCTGTCCCATTCCGCGGGGCCGGTGAGGCGGCCGATTTCGCGGCCTTCGCCATCGATCAGGAGGGTTGCGGGCAGGCCGACGGCTTTCAGGTGGGAAGTGGCGCGGCCGGTAGAGTCGACGTAGAGGTTGAGGGCTTCGACGTTGATCTGGTCCAGGAACTTTTTCGAGGCTTCGGCGCCACCGCGATCGACACTCAGGGCAACGACCTCGAAGTTATCGGACCCGAGCGCCTGCTGGAGGCGATCGAGTGCGGGCATTTCCTTGCGGCAGGGTGCACACCATGTGGCCCACAGGTTCAGAAGAACGACCCTGCCCTGCCAGTCTTTCAGGCTGCGCTCGGCGCCCGTGCCGTCGACGAAGGTGAACTCGGGCAGCCGCTCCGGCTCCTTCTTGAAGACGAACGCAGCCATCTCGCCCTTGCTCAGCGGATTGGCGCCCGGACCGGCAGGCAGCGCCTGCACGGTCGGGGCCGACGGCTCGGCCGCGGTCACCGGCGAGCTGACGTTGTCATTCCGGCCCAGGGTGACGTATACCGCGCCAAATCCGACCAGCGCTGCCGCGAGAATAACAAGCACGGATCTGGCGGAAGTCGAACTGAACATAGCGCGTACTCGGCCCCTTTCCTCTATCAGCGGACGCGTTTCAATCTGAACCGGGAGCCCCGATCCATGAACAACAATTCGGCCAACCGCCCGGCCAACAAAATGTGGGGAGGCCGGTTCGCCATGTCACCGGCCCAGATCATGGAAGAGATTAACGCCTCCATCGGTTTCGACAAAGCTCTCGCCCCCCAGGATATCCGTGGCTCAAAGGCGCATGCGGCAATGCTTGCCGCCCAGGGGATCATCTCGAGGGAGGATGAAGCCGCCATACAGGCCGGTCTCGACCAGGTGATGAGCGAAATCGAGTCGGGCCAGTTCACGTTCTCGCGCGCGCTCGAGGACGTTCACATGAACATCGAGGCACGCCTGCGGGACCTCATCGGCGCACCGGCGGGGCGGCTGCATACGGCCAGGTCCCGCAACGACCAGGTGGCGCTCGATTTTCGCCTTTGGGTGCGGGACCGGATCGACGCGCTGGACGAAGGGCTTGCCAAGTTGCAGCTCGCCCTTGCGCGCAAGGCGGAGGCGCATGCGGCAACCATCATGCCGGGCTTCACTCATCTGCAGCCGGCCCAGCCGGTCACGTTCGGCCACCACCTGCTTGCCTATGTCGAAATGCTGGCGCGCGACCGCGGCCGGCTGAGGGATGCCCGCGCACGGCTCAACGAATGTCCATTGGGCTCGGCGGCACTGGCCGGCACGTCCTTTCCGATCGACCGCGAGATGACGGCGCGTGCGCTGGACTTCGACCGGCCGACGGCGAACTCACTCGACAGCGTTTCGGATCGCGATTTCGCGCTCGAGACGCTCGCCGCTGCCAGCATCGCCGCCATGCATCTGTCGCGGCTGGCCGAGGAGATCGTGATCTGGATGACGCCGCAGTTCGGCTTCATCCGGCTGTCGGACCGGTTCACCACCGGGTCGTCCATCATGCCTCAAAAGCGCAACCCGGACGCGGCCGAGCTGGCGCGCGCCAAGGTCGGGCGCATCGCCGCCGCGTTCCAGAGCCTTCTGATGGTTATGAAGGGCCTTCCCCTGACCTATTCGAAGGACATGCAGGAGGACAAGGAGGTCACCTTCGACGCGCTCGACAGCTTCGGTCTCGCTATCGCAGCCATGGCCGGAATGGTGGAGGACATGGAGCCGAACCCCGAGGCCATGCGACAGGCGGCTGGGCGCGGCTACTCGACAGCGACCGATCTGGCCGACTGGCTGGTCCGCACGCTCAATGTGCCGTTCCGCGATGCCCACCACATCACCGGCCGCATAGTCGCCGAGGCGGAAGCGCGGGGCGTCGAGCTCGAGAACCTGCCACTCGAGGCAATGCAGGCGATCGAGCCGCGCATTACCGGAGACGTCTACTCCGTGTTGGGCGTTGAGAACTCTGTGAAAAGCCGCACGAGCTATGGTGGAACCGCGCCACACAACGTTCACCAAATTGCTCGCGAGTGGATTAAGCGGTTGGGCTGAGGACAGCTTACAGCCTATTCTCCCTGCGAATCAGAATCTTAGTAGCCCCGAAAGGAGGGGGCTGTCCGAGCTTTTGGGGGGAACTCGGGACGATGCGGGGTCTGCTGCTGGCTGGCGCTCTCTGCGCTGGCTATCTGTTTTCATGTGCCCCAAGCTTCGGCGACACAATCGAAACTTGGACGTACTACGAGTGCGTGCAGGACTGCCGGGACAACGCACCGGCATCAATGACGCTGAACCAGTGCATCATTGAAAAGAATTGCGCACAGTACCCCCGTCCTCAGCGCACATACGAAGACTGCGTGAGCTTCTGCGAAGCCCAGAGCGCGCTGACAGGCCAACCGATGCAGCTGTGCATCGCAAGACTTGTTTGCAGCCAATACCCACGAGAATGAGCCGGTCGCCGGCGGAGCGGCCTTCAGGCCGCTGCGGTCTCCGCGGCGAGCTCTCCTGCCAGAGCCTTCCGGATCAACGCCCGCGTCTCCTCGATGCCGTAGAGCTCGATGAAGGAGCCGAATCGCGGGCCTTGTGATTGGCCAAGCAGCACCTCGTAGATCGCCCTGAACCAGTCGCGCAGCTTGTCGGCGAAGCCGTTCGCCTTGCCGACCTCATAGACGATGTTCTGCAGGTCTTCGGCCGATGCATCCGTCGCAGCCTTGCCAAGCTCCCGTTCCAGCGCCTCGAGCGCCCGACGCTCGGTATCATCCGGCGGCCGATACTTCTTTGCCGGGCGAACGAAGTCGCGGTAGTACGCCACCGCATACTCGGCGAGATGATCGAGCACCGGATACGTCTCGGGACTCGCATCCGGCGCGTGCCGGCGGATGAAGCCCCACAGCACGGACTTGTCCTCGGCATTCGAGGCCGCAACGAGGTTCAGCAGCAGGCCATAGGTGATCGGCAGCTCCGCCTTCGGCGGCTCGCCGGCGTGGATGTGCCAGGCCGGGTTGTCGAGCCTTTCCTTCTGGCCCTGTGACGGGTAGGCGGCGAGGAGCTGCAGGTACTCGTCGACGGCGCGCGGGATCACGTCGAAGTAAAGCCGCTTCGCCGACTTCGGCTTCTGGAACATGAACAGCGCCAGGCTTTCCGGCGTCGCGTAGGTCAGCCACTCGTCGATGGTCAGGCCATTGCCGATCGACTTGGAGATCTTCTGGCCCTTTTCGTCGAGGAACAGCTCGTAGATGAAGCCCTCCGGCGGTGTGGCACCGAGCGCGCGGCAGATCTTCGAGGACAGCGTCACCGAGTCGATCAGGTCCTTGCCGGCCATCTCGTAATCGACGCCGAGCGCCGTCCACCTGAGCGCCCAGTCTGCCTTCCACTGGCACTTCACGCGCCCGCCGGTGACCGGCGTTTCCACCTTCTCGCCGGTTTCCGGATCGAGATAGACGATCGTGCCCTTGTCGGGGTGCCGCTCGAGCGTCGGCACCTGCAGGACGCGGCCCGTCCGTTGACAGATCGGCAGGAAGGGCGAGTACGTGGCGCGCCGCTCCGGCCCGAGCGTCGGAAGGATGATCTCCTTCACCTTGTCGTAGACCGCGAGCATCTTGAGCAGCGTGGCATCGAACCGGCCGGACCGGTAGCAGGCCGTCGCAGAGAAGAACTCGTACTCGAAGCCGAACCGGTCGAGGAAGTCGCGCAGCATCGCGTTGTTGTGGTGGGCAAAGCTCTCGAACTTGCCGAACGGGTCGGGCACGCTCGTCAGCGGCTTGTTGAGGTGCTCCTGCAGCATCTCCTTGTTCGGCACGTTGTCCGGCACCTTGCGCATACCGTCCATGTCGTCGGAGAAACAGATGAGCCGCGTCGGCCACTCATCCTTGGTCAGCACGTGGAACGCGTGGCGCACCATGCTCGTGCGCGCCACCTCGCCGAACGTGCCGATGTGGGGCAGCCCGGACGGCCCATAGCCCGTCTCGAAGATCACCGTCTTCTCCGGCCCGATCTTCAGCCGCTCCAGGCGCTGAACGAGCCGCCGCGCCTCCTCGAACGGCCAGGCACGCGACTGGCTGGCGGTTTCGGCAAGTGCGGGATCGATCGTCTTGGTCATTTTACCGGGTGCGCGAAAGCAACGCGCTGCTTTGCTGCTTTTGTTTACGAGTTGCGGCGCAACCTATGTGGAGCAGTTTGGGGCGTCAATCGCAACGGCCGCATTCACGTTCGATTGACGTGTGATACATGAGCACGAACCGTAAATGTTCGCGAATGGGGAACGCATGTCTGCTCGCCTGACGCCGCAAGAGGCTCTCGTCTATGCAATGATCACCGTTTCCGCGGTGGATCGCGCCATGACCGACGACGAGCTGTCACGCATTGGCTCGATCGTAGAACAGCTCCCGCCGTTCCAGGGCCTCGGCCGCGACTGGCTCGTGAGAAAGGCCGAAGAGTGCGGCTCGGTTCTGTCCGAGACCGGCGGACTCGGAAAGATTCTGGACCTGATCGCCGAGGTCCTGCCGCAGCGCCTGCGCGAGACCGCTTACGTGCTCGCTGCCGAGGTGGCTGCATCGGACCTCAAGGTGAAAATCGAGGAGGTGCGCTTTCTCGAGATGCTGGCCGACAAGCTGAACCTCGATGCGCTCACCTGCGCGGCTCTCGAACGCGCTGCGCGGGCACGGCACCAACGGATCTAGCAAACGGGTGCTCCGCTTCCTTACTCCTCATCTCGACGCAGCTCAGCACGTCATTGGTGTCCGTCCTGATCCGCGATTCTGCCACAGAACCCGGCGTCTCCAGCACCCAAGATCCCGTGTCTGCGGTGCACCGCTAAAGCGCTGCACCGCGCACGGGATGACGGGTCAGTGAAGGACCTGGGCTCGCAGCAAGACGGCCGCTTCAGCCCTCCCCCGTGACGGGGAGGGCGGCGCGGCCAAGCCGCGCGGGTGGGGTGGGGCCACGATCGAGACGATTACGCCAGAGCACCCCCACCCCTAAACCCCTCCCCGCAAGGGGGAGGGGGAATGGCGCCGTCTGTGCCGTGACTTCCCGAACCACAACCACCCGTCATCCCGGACGCGCCGCAGCATGCAATGATGCGGCGCTGATCCGGGATCATCCCGCGGGCGCTGGCTCACCCAGCCGCAAGATTCCGTGCGGTGCATCGCTCGGGAGCAGCACCGCGCAGGGACGACGGGTGCGTAGGGCCTAAGCCTCAATTACTCCGACCGGCTTGCCGGCCAGCCAGCCTTCGATGGCGGTGACGATTCCGCCGTAGAAGACGCGATAGGTCTGCTCGGTGACGTAGCCGAGGTGCGGCGTCAGCAGCACGCGTGGAGCCGAGCGCAGGGGATGGTCGGCGGGAAGCGGCTCGCGGTCATAGACGTCGAGGGCGGCGGCAGCGATGCGGCCTTCCTGCAGCGCCGCGATGAGTGCCGTCTCGTCGATGATCGGCCCGCGCGAGGTGTTGATGAGGTGGGCAGAGGGCTTCATCAGAGCCAGCTCCCGCCCACCGATGAGCCCGCGGGTCCGGTCAGAGAGGCGGGTGTGAATGGAGATCACGTCGGCGCGGCGAAGCAGGTCGTCCCTGTCGACTTTCTCGGCCCCGACCTCGTAGCAGCGCTGCTGGGTCAGGTTCTCGCTCCAGGCAACTACCTTCATCCCGAAGGCGCGGGCATACCGGGCCACCTGGCCACCCAACCGGCCGAGGCCGATCAGGCCCAAGGTCAGCCCGCGCAGGTCGCGGCCAATCGTCGTCTGCCAGCCGCCGCCCCGCATGCTGGCGGATTCCGTATGGATGTTGCGGGCGAGTGCGAGCATGAGCCCCATCGTCAGCTCGGCCGTGGCGTGGCCGGGGCTTTCGGTGCCGCAGACGAGCACCTTTTTCTTCGCGGCCGCGGCGACGTCGATAGCGGCATTGCGGTTTCCCGAGGTCACGATCAAACGCAGGTTCGGCAAGCGCTCGATCAGGCTCGCCGGGAACGGCGTGCGCTCGCGCATGAGACAAACGACATCGAAGCCGACCAGTGCGCGGGCGGCAGCATCCTCATCGGCGAAGGGCTCGTGAAAAACCGTGATCCTGTGGTTCTCCTGCAGCCGCGACCAGTCCGCCAGCTCCAGAGCCGCCTTCTGGTAATCATCAAGTATCGCAATCGCGACCATCTTGTGCCCTCCCTACTCGCCTGCTCTATGCTTTGCGCCTGAGGCGCCGGATGTCTACATAGGACGTTGCGGCCCGCATACTGGAGATACGCGCTTGGTCTGGCTTCTCATCATCGCCGCCATGGTCCTCGGGCTCGCCCTGTTGCCACAGGTCTGGGTGCGCCGGGTGATCGACAGGCATTCGGCGGACCGGCCGGATTTCCCCGGCACTGGCGGCCAGTTCGCGCGTCATCTGCTCGACCGGCTCGGCCTCGAGGGCGTCCGCGTAGAGGAAACGAAGCTCGGTGACCATTACGACCCCGACGCCAAGGCCGTGCGGCTGCTGCCAGCCCACTTTCGCGGCCGCTCCCTCTCGGCGGTTGTAATCGCCGCGCACGAGGTCGGCCATGCGATGCAGGACGCCAACGACTATCCGCCGCTCAAGGCGCGGACCCGGATCGCGAAGCAGGCGCAGAAGGTCGAGTCCATGGGCGCGCTCGTGATGGTGGCTGCCCCGGTCCTGATGCTCATATCGAAGTCGCCCCACCTGCTCGTTCTGCAGGCGTTTGTCGGCATCCTGATCCTGTCGCTTACCATCCTGATCCACGCCTCGACACTGCCGATGGAGTACGACGCGAGCTTCCGCCGGGCCCTGCCGGTGTTGAAGGCGGGAGGCTACATACCGGCCAAGGATATGCGGGCAGCGCGGCAGATCCTCCGAGCCGCAGCCTTCACCTACGTGGCAGCAGCTGCAATGAGCCTGTTCAATGTGATGCGCTGGTTCCGGGTGCTGAGAATATGACCCTGAGCCGGCTGTCATTCGCCCTTGCGATCCTGCTTGCGGCACTGGCGGCCGGCACGGATGCCCGTGCGCAGCGTTGCTCGACGGACAGGGATTGCCAGCCGACTGGCCTGCGACAGGAGGCGCGGTGCGTTGGCGACACGCTGGTCCTCACGGAAAGGCGGTGCCTTGGCGGAACCTGCCGCTCCATGGACCGGCGTCAGAGCTGTGCCGCCCGCAGCGCCGGCCGCTGCATCGGCAATGTATTCGAGGCGACATCAGGCCGGTGCGATGCACTTCTTGGCCGCTGCCTTCAGCGCGCCGAGCGCGACGTCTGCATTGCTGCGTGCACCTGCGCCGAGAATATCCTGCTCATTTCGACGGGCCAGTGCTCGCCCAACATCGGCTGCCATCGGGTGCGAACCGTGTGCAAGGCCGGGTGCACCTGCGAGCCGGAGCCGCGGTGCTTGGATGAACCTGCGCAAAAGTGAGCCGCTGCCCGGCCCGAACCTGAGAAAGATCCTCGAAGGCTCAGAATTTCTGTGTCCTTCGGACGACTTCAACGCTGGATCCCGGATCGGCGGTCGCTTCGCTATCTTGTCCGGGATGACGGGGGAAGGATAAGGGCCAGGGACTGGAGTGCTGATCTACTATCCCGATACACCGGACCTGCCGTTGCCGGCGGGCCACCGATTCCCGTCACGCAAGTACCGCCTGCTGCGGGAGCTGATCGTGCGGCAGCGCATCCTCGGTAGTTGGGACATGGCGCCATCGCCGCTTGCGGGTTTGGCTGAGCTGGAGCGCGCGCATGCGCGCGAGTACGTTCGCGCGGTGCTGGATGGCTCCCTGGCACCGGAGACTCAACGCCGCATCGGGCTACCGTGGAGCGAGATGCTGGCGCTGCGCTCCCGAATGACTGTGGGCGGATCGCTCGCGGCGGCGCGACGGGCGCTTCGCGACGGCCTTTCCGGCCAGCTCGCGGGCGGCACCCACCATGCGCACCGTGACTTCGGCTCGGGCTACTGCGTGTTCAACGATCTCGCCGTGGCGGCGCTGAGCCTGCTGGATGATGGCGCCGTCGAGCGGGTCGCGATCATCGATCTCGACGTGCATCAGGGCGATGGCAACGCTGCTCTGCTGACTGGCCATCCCGGCGCGTTCGTGTTGAGCCTGCATGGCGAGAAGAATTTCCCGTTCCGCAAGGTGCCGTCCGATCTCGATGTTGCCCTGCCGGACGGAACCGACGATCGCGCCTACCTGCGAGCTTTGGCGGGCGCCCTCGATGCCGTCGCCGGGTTCCGGCCCGATCTGGTGCTGTACCTGTCCGGTGTCGATCCGCTCAGAAGCGATGCACTGGGCCGCCTCGATCTCACCTTCGAGGGACTGGCTGAGCGCGACCGCCTCGTGCTCGAGTTCTGCCGGCGCCGGGGCATCCCGGTCTCGATCGCCATCGGCGGCGGCTATGCCGACCCGATCACCGACTCTGTCGAGGCCTATGCGAACACATTCCGCGTTGCGCGCGAGGTCTTCCGCGGCTGACCGACCCAGCCGTGGCGAGCCAGTTGCGCGGAGCAGCGCCCCGGCTGTACAAGCCGCCGATGCCCAATTCTGCTGCCACATCGAAATCCCGCAAGTCGCGCGCGGCTGCCCCCGCGCCGGCACGTGAGCGCCGCATGACGGTGACACCGCCGAAGGTCGGGTTCGTCTCGCTCGGCTGCCCGAAGGCGCTTGTGGATTCCGAGCGCATCATCACCAAGCTCCGCTCGGAAGGCTACGCGATCGCGCCGGACTATCAAGGCGCCGATGTCGTGGTGGTGAACACCTGCGGCTTTCTCAACTCGGCCAAGGAGGAGAGCCTGGAGGCCATCGGCGAGGCCATGGCGCTCAACGGACGTGTGATCGTCACCGGCTGCATGGGTGCCGAGAAGGGCCGCATCATGGCCGCGCATCCAGGCGTGCTCGCCGTCACCGGGCCGCATCAATACGAGGAGGTCGTCGAGGCAGTGCACGAGGCCGTGCCGCCGTTACACGACCCATTCGTCGACCTGGTGCCACCGGAGGGGCTGCGATTGACACCCCGGCACTACGCCTACCTGAAGATCTCCGAAGGCTGCAACAACCGCTGCTCGTTCTGCATCATCCCGAGCCTGCGCGGTGATCTCGCCAGCCGGCCCGCTGCGGCCGTGATGTACGAGGCGGAGCGGCTGGTGAACGCGGGCGTCAAGGAGCTGCTGGTCATCAGCCAGGATACGAGCGCGTACGGCATCGACATCAAGTACGCCGAGAGCAACTGGCGCGGGACGCCGGTGAAGGCGCGGTTCCTCGATCTGGCTCAGGCCCTCGGCAGCCTCGGCGCCTGGGTGCGGCTGCACTATGTCTATCCCTACCCGCACGTCGACGGTGTCATCCCGCTGATGGCGGAGCGCAAAATCCTGCCCTACCTCGACATTCCCTTCCAGCACGCCAGCCCAAAGGTGCTTCGGGCCATGCGCCGGCCGGCCGCGCAGGAGAAGACGCTGGAGCGGATCAGGCGCTGGCGCGAGATCTGCCCGGACCTCGCCATCCGCTCCACGTTCATCGTCGGCTTTCCGGGCGAGACGGAGGAGGATTTTCAGTTCCTGCTCGACTGGCTGAAGCAGGCGCGCCTCAACCGCGTCGGCTGCTTCAAGTACGAGCCGGTCGAGGGCGCCGCCGCCAACGATCTGCCCGGCGCCGTGCCGGACGACGTGAAGGAGGAGCGCTGGCATCGCTTCATGGCCGTGCAGCAGGAAGTGAGCCGCGAGTTGCTGCGCGAGAAGAAGGGCCGCACGATCGACGTGCTGATCGATGAGGTTGACGAGGAAGGCGCGATGGGCCGTTCACCCTGGGACGCGCCGGACATCGACGGCAGCGTGTTCCTCAACGGCGAGACCGGCTTGAAGCCGGGCGATGTCGTCCAGGTCAGAGTGATCGAGGCGGACGAATATGACCTGTGGGGCGAACTGGACAAGAATTCCAGCTCCCGCGCCTAGTTCACCAACGTACCTCTGATCTCCGCGGGCGGGCAAGAGTCGTGCGGAGCAATGACATCAGTTGTTCCGAACTCGGCGCATCCAGCGCAAGGCGGATGCCGAGCGTACGGCTCTGCACTTCAAGTTCAGCGATCGGGCCTTTCCCACCAGCGAGGCGGACAAAGTCTTTCTCCGTCGTGACCGGAATTGCGTCGTGGAGCGCGGCAAGGGCGAGTATGCGCTCTGCGTCTTTCGCTCGGAACGTGTGATGGTCCGGTAGCGCGACAGTCGCCGCGAGATGGGCGCCGAGCTGCTCCAGCATCCCAAAGAACCGCTGCGGGTTTGCGATGCCGGCATAGGCGATTAGGCGCGCGCCGTTGATCCAACCATCATCGCCCTTCGGTTCAGGGGCTGCCTTCAGAACAGGGCTGGTGAACGGATGCTGCAACCAGGTCAGATCGGGCTGACAGTTTCCTCCTGGCGGATGATTGAGAACGATGGCGTTCACGAGCCCGAGCTGGAACGCGAGGGGCGCTCGCAACGGCCCCGCAGGCAGCACCTCGCCATTACCGATGCCGCGGCGAGCGTCGACCAGCGCCAAGGTGAGATCCTTGACGAGGGAGGGGTTCTGCAGGCCGTCGTCCATGACGATCACCGATGCCGTGCCGGCCGCTTCGATAGCACGTGCCCCGGCTGCCCGATCGCGGGATAGGAGAACCGGCGCGACCCTGGCGAGCAGTAGCGGCTCGTCGCCTACGTCCGATGCCGCGTCCGCCTGCGGATCGACCCAATGCGGGCCTCGAATGCGCCCGCCATAGCCTCGTGTCAAAAACGCCGGCCGTTCACCGAGTTCGATCAGCCGCTCGGCGATGTGAATGGCGAGCGGTGTTTTCCCGGTGCCGCCAGCCGTCAGATTTCCGATGCAAATAACGGGAAGGGCGGAGCGGTGGGGCTTCGCCTTCCGGAACCGCCGCTCGACTGCCCAGGCATAAAGATTGCTGGCCGGCCGCAGTGCCCGGGCGATCGCGGGAGTCTGCCCGGGCCGATACCACCACGCAGGCTCGTCAAGAGGCACGCCTCAGGCCTTCCTTGTCGCGAAGCAGCGGCAGCAGCGCATCCACCGTCCGCTGAAGGGCGCCGGACAGGCTCGACAGTGCCACTTGCGCGCTCGTCCGCATCCGGGTGATTTCCACCTCATTGTCGAGCAGCGACTTGACCGCGCCGGCCAGGTCTTCGGCTGTTTCCACCTGGATGGCCGCACTGCGGCGGAACAGGGCATGATAAGCGTCGCTGAAGTTGGCCCAATGCGGTCCGGTGATCACGGCAGCGCCGTGGCGTATGGCCTCGATCGGGTTTTGTCCACCGCGGGCAACAAGCGACCCGCCGATGAACGCGACCGGTGAAAGGCTGTAGAACGTGCCGAGCTCGCCCAGCGTGTCAGCGAGGTAAATGTCGGTCGCATCGTCCGGCAGGGCACCCTGCGAGCGCTGCGTGACCGTGAGCCCCTGCCCGCGGAGCAGTTCGGCGATGGCATCACCACGCTCCGGGTGGCGCGGCACCAGCAGGGTGCAGAAGCGGTCGAAGCTCTGCGCCAGAAGCCTGTGCGCCGCCCCGATCACCTCCTCCTCGCCTTCGTGTGTACTCGCCGCCACCATGCAGAGGCGCCCGGCTAAAGCCTTCGATAGACGCTGAACTTCGGCCGGGTCGACCGCCGGGGGCGGAGCATCGATCTTCAGGTTGCCGACGAACTGCACGTTGCGAGCGCCAAGCTCCCCGAACCTTCGGGACAGCTTCTCGTTCTGAGCAAGCACCACATCGAACCGGCTGAAAAGCGGCCGCGCCAATCCGCGGTTCCTGCGCCAGCGCGCGAACGACCGGTTCGACATCCGCCCGTTGACGAGCGCCAACGGGATTTCGCGCGCCGAGGCCTCCATGATGAGGTTCGGCCAGATCTCGGACTCGGTGAACACGGCGAGCTGCGGCCGCCAGTGGTCGAGAAAGCGGCGCACGAGGTCCGGCACGTCGAGAGGAACGTACTGATGGACATCCCCCGGGCCCAGCCTCCGCGCCGCCACCTCCGCTGACGTCAGCGTTCCTGTGGTGATGAGAAACCGAACGTCCGGCCGCTCCGCCCGCAGCGCTGGCAACAGTGGAAGAATGGCGTTCGTCTCGCCGACGCTTGCTGCGTGAATCCAGACGAGGCAACCATCCGGACGCGCCACGCTGGGCTGACCGAGACGTTCGCCCCTGCGGATCTCGTCCTCCTTGCCGCGCCTGGCCCGCGCATTGAGGACGAATGGAACGGCCGGACGCGCCAGGCGCGTCAGCGTCCGGTACGTCTTCAGCGAGAAGCCTGGTGGGACGGGTGGCACAGCATCGCCCGGCACAGGTGGCGTGGCGCGCGCCGGATCGGCACCCGCCAGCTCATAGGCTCGGCGAGTCACGGCATTTAGCGAATCCTGAACCCGGGCTCGTGCCCGCTCGAGGCTTTCCTCCTCATCGTCCCTGCCGACGTGGATCGGCTCGCCGGCCACGACGGCCAGTGTGCCGAAGGGCAGATTGAGCGTCACCCGGCTCCACGTATCGAAGGCCTTGTAACGTGTCGTTGCGGTGGCTGCCGGAATGATCGGCCGGCCGGACAGCCGCGCCAGCGTCACGATGCCCTGCCCCGCGATTCGCGCCGGGCCGGGAGGCACATCCGCGGTCATGGCGACGCAATCGCCGTCCTCCAGCGCCCGCAATGCCGCCCTGAGCGCCTGGGCTCCGCCCCGATCGCGCCGGCGGGTGCCTGCACCGGCACCGCGAATCATCTCCATCCCGAACTGGTCGAGGACCTGTCCGATCAGCTCCGCATCACCATGCCGCGCAACCATGCTGCGCACCTTCAGTCCGCCACGCTCGACCCGTGGCAGCATGAGGAACTGGCCATGCCACATTGCGAGGATAAAGGGGCTATGCAACCGCACAAATGCATTCATGTCGGCGGGTTCGCTGACGATGCGTGACGTGCGGTAGACGAAATCGACGTAGCGTGCGATGGCGCGGCCGGCAAACCGGTTCAGGCGAGCCTTGTCGACAGGGAATCGAGCCACTCTCGGGCGTGCCTTCTGGCCGTTTCGGAAGATTTCGTGAGATTACCCACCCTCTTGATCGAGGTGTCTATAGCGGATATGGACCCTTTGCAAACGCGATTCTGCGGAGCCGGCGCTGACAAGTTGCGTGCCTGCAAGCAATTCTCAACCAAAGCAGACGAATGGCGAATGTAGGCCTTGGGAAGCGCACCCGGCGACGGATAAATCAACTGGTCAAAGGAACGAGGCACGCGCTCATTGACCATAGCCCGCCCTGGGCCAAGTCCGTTTTCGGACCCGCAGCCTTGTACTTCGACATGCTCTTCTTCGATCATGGCGTGTTTCGGCTGCTTTATGTCAACCGGCACCGCCTCGGTGATCAGGCATGGCGATCTGCTCAACCCGCGCCGCATCACATCAGGACCATGGCGCGGGACGGTATTCGCACCATTGTCAATTTGCGCGGTGAACACACGAGCAGCAGTTACTGGCTGGAGGAAGAGGCCTGCCGCCGCTACGGCATCGAGCTGGTGAACTACCAGGTCCGCTCCCGGGCCGCGCCGAGCCACGGTGAGCTGCGCGGGGCCCGCGACCTGTTCGAGCGCATTCAGTATCCGATGCTGATGCATTGCAAGTCCGGCGCAGACAGGGCCGGGCTGATGAGCGTCCTCTATCGTCACCTGCGAGAAGGCGTTCCCCTGGCGATCGCCAAAGAGGAGCTGTCGTGGCGCTTCGGCCATATCCGGCAGGCGGACACCGGCGTCCTCGACTATTTCTTCGAGCGCTATCTCAAGGACACGGCAGAGCGGCCGATGCCGTTCTTCGACTGGGTCGAGAATGTCTATGACCCGATCGAGCTGAAGCGATCGTTCCAGGCAAAGCGCTGGGCCAACCAGCTCGTGAACGTCGTGCTGCGTCGGGAGTAGATGGCGGCATGATGCGGCGCATCCGGACCGACGGGCGTGCCAGATCAGCTCGACGGATTGGAGCCCGGAATAGGTGCCGGATCAGGATCGAGCAGCCGGTGCAGGTGGACGATGAAGTAGCGCATATGCGCGTTGTCGACCGTGCGCTGTGCCGCTGCCTTCCACGCCTTGTACGCCTCGGCGTAGTTCGGGTAGATGCCGACGATATCGAGCTCGTCGAGGTTTCGGAACTCGACCCCGTCGAGAGACACGAGTTCGCCTCCGAACACGAGGTGGAGAAGCTGCTTCCTCGGCTGGGGCTGGCTGGGGCTGGCTGCGCTCATGGCCGGCTTCAGTCCTCGTTCTTCAGTTCTGGTACAGTCGCGGGCTGCTTTGCCAGATGCCATCCCGGCCCGCAAGGGTCACAGGCGAATGCGTCCCGCTGACCGATCTCGACGAAACGCGACAGTCGCCATTCAGTGCCGGCTGAAGACCTCCGTACTGCCGTCGCGGCGGACGAGCAGCACCTCGTAGGGCTCCTTCTCGCCGCCGGCTTCCATTCCGGGCGAACCGATCGGCATCCCGGGGACCGTCAAACCGACGGCGTCGGGCTTCACTGCCAGCAAGCGCCTGATATCGGATGCGGGAACGTGCCCCTCGATCACGTAACCCTCGATCCTGGCTGTGTGGCAGGACTGCAAATCAGGCGACAGCCCGGCATCGGCCTTGATCCTGGCAAGCTGGCCCGCTGCCATGTCCTGGGCCTTGACCGAGAACCCGTTCTGCTCGACATGTGCAATCCAGGCCGAGCAACACCCGCAGGTCGCCGACTTCCAGACGTCTATCGTCTGCGCGAAGGCCGTGCCGGCGAGCATGAACCAGAGCGCCGTAAGGGCGGCGAAAGCACGGGCTGCGGAACGGATCGTCATGGACTGGCCTCGCAAGTTGCAGCGCCTCCGGTTGCCATTCTGGACTCAAAGCCCGTTGCGGGCAGGTGGCGGATTCACGCAGCGCCCTGTCTCAGCCGCTTGCGGTACCAGAAGCCCATGATTTCCATGGCGCCCGCCGACAGCAACCCCGCCACAAGCACGACTGCTTCGGCAACCGTATAGCCCCACAGATCGACAACCACGGCCAGCACGGCCGGCGCCAGTGCGTTCACCAGCAGATAGGGCGTCGCGAGGATGCCGAGAACCGCCCCGTAGCCCTGCGGACCGAAAAGGGCCAGCGGCACCGCACCCCGCACGATCGTCACCAGCCCGTTCGCGATGCCGAACAGCACGATGAACAGGAACGCAGCAGAATAGCTCGCGCCTCCCGCCATCAGCACGATGAAGGCGAGAGGCATGCCTCCCACGGAAATGCGCCCGAGGTCGATGGCATGGAGGCGTTTGCCGAACAGGATCTCGCCGATGCGCCCCGCCACCTGCGCGACACCCTTGATGGATGCCAAAGTCACGGCCGCCGCGGCCGAGAGCCCGCTCGCCTCCAGCACAGCCGGCAGGTGCACCGCCATGGCGCCGAACACGAACGCGCTGGCGGACATGACGATTGCAAACAGCAGCATGGCGAATGTCCGCGCCTGCCCCTCGAGCGGCGGATCAGCAACCTCTGCGACAGACGCCTTTGGATCAGCCGAGCTGGCGCTTGACGGCGGCTCCCGGCGTGCCAGGCCCCACCAGTGCAGCGGCAGGCAGACGGCAAAATTGATCGCCGCGTAGATGACCAGCGTCATCCGCCAGCCCACCTCGGCGGTCAGCACGTGCCCGATGGGCCAGAAGAATGTCGAGGCAAAGCCGCCGAAGAGGGTCAGGTAGGAGATGGCCCGCCGCCCGCGGCTCGGCGCCACCTGCACCAGTGCAGCGAAGGCGGCATCATAGAGCGACATGCGCATGCCGAGCCCCATCACGGCCCAGCCGGCGAGGTAGACGATCGGGCCATTGGCAGCCGCGACGATCAAGAGGGAGACGGCGCAGAGCACCGAGCCGACGCTCATCACGAAGCGTGCGCCCTTGGTGTCGATGGCCTTGCCGACAGCCGTGGAGACGAAGCTCGAGGCCAGAAGACCGATTGTGAGGCCGGAAAAGACCAGGCTGCGGCTCCAGCCCGTATCTTCGGCGATCGGGCTTGCGAGCACGCCGAGTGCGTAGAGCGTCGTGCCCCAGGCGACGATCTGGGTGATTCCCAGCGCGACTATGGCGGTGCCGATCGGCGAAACGAGCCATGCCGCCCAGGCCCACTGTGCCTGCCCGCTTCTGACGCCCAGCGACATGCCTCCTCTGCTCCTCCCCGGCTGATCGTTTGCGTGTCACATTAGCGCCATGCTGACGGGCCTGCCACGGACGCGAAATGCAGGGCTGATGTGCGGCATCGCCAGCCAAAGACGGCATCTGGATTGGGGCACGCGCAGCGCCAATATCCTCCTTCGAGGAGATCTACAGAATGAACGACAGAGAAGAGAACCGCTTTGCGGCCCGTGCGGCGCGCTACATGCGGGTGGGGACCAATGTTGGCGCCGTCGCGGCCCGGGTCGCGGGACAGCGGCTCTTCGGCCTGGAAGGGGACCGTTCCAAGAATGCCATGGAGCTGGCGGCGGCGCTCGGCGGCCTGAAGGGCCCGCTGATGAAGGTGGCGCAGCTTTTGTCCACAATCCCCGAGGCTCTGCCGCCTGAGTACGCCCGCGAGCTGTCACAGCTGCAAAGCCAGGCACCGCCCATGGGGCCGGCTTTCGTACGACGGCGCATGCTGGCGGAGCTGGGGCCGAACTGGGCAACGCGATTCAAGACCTTCGAGCCGACTGCAGCAGCCTCCGCCTCACTCGGCCAGGTGCATAGGGCCTTTTCCCATGACGGCCGAGAGCTGGCTTGCAAGCTGCAGTATCCGGACATGCAGTCGGCCGTGGAAGCCGACCTCAACCAGCTGAAGGTCGTGTTCTCCATCCACTCCCGCATGGACCCTGCCGTCGATACCCGCGAGATCCTGACCGAGATCGCGGCGCGACTGCGCGAGGAGCTCGACTATCAGCTCGAGGCGCGGCACATGCGGCTCTACGCCCAGATCTTCGATGACGACCCGCTCATCCGCGTGCCGCATGTCGAGGGCGAGCTATCGACGAAGCGCCTTCTGACGATGGACTGGCTCGAGGGCAAGCCGCTCCTCTCCTACAAGCAGGCCCCCGTCGAGCAGCGTAATACGATCGCGCGGGCCATGTTCCGCGCTTGGTGGTATCCATTCAGCCATTACGGCGTCATCCATGGCGACCCGCACCTCGGCAACTACACGATTTTCGAGCAGGATGGCGTGCCGGCGGGCATCAACCTGCTGGACTACGGCTGCATCCGGACGTTCCGCACACCCTTCGTGCAGGGCGTCATCGACCTCTACACCGGTCTGCTGACCGGCAACCAGGATCTCGTCGTGCATGCTTACGAGACGTGGGGCTTCAAAGGTCTTACCAACGAGCTGATCGAGGCGATGAACATTTGGGCGCGGTTCATCTACGGCCCGCTGCTCGACAACCGCGAGCGGACCATCGCCGAAGGCACGACGCCGGCAGAGTACGGCAGGCGCGAGGCCTTTCGCGTGCACAAGATCCTGAAGGAGAAGGGCCCCGTGGTCGTACCGCGGGAGTTCGTCTTCATGGACCGCGCCGCCATCGGGCTCGGCGGCGTCTTCCTCCACCTCGATGCGCGCATGAACTGGTACCGGCTGTTCAACGAAACCATCGAGGATTTCGACCTCGCCACCGTCGACGAACGCCAGCGCACCGCGTTCGCAGCCGCGGGGGTGCCACTGCCGTAGTGCTCGTCGCCGATTCGGACCGCTGCCGACCGGGCATCGCAACGGGCAGCAACCGTCGGCGGACGCGTTGATGCATGGATTCCGGGCATAAAGCCCGGGGTAACTGTAGGCCTGAGGTGATCTCAATGCCGAGGCCGCCTGCGCTGAGGTGATGGCCGGCGTTCGGTGGGCCGGACTGGCGGGTGGCCGAAAGGGCGGCCGGGCTGAGTGTACATGTGGGCTGCCCGTACCGAGACGATCTCGCGCTCCGGCCAGCGCAATGCCGTCAGCTTGCCGCCGAACACACAGCCGGTATCGATGCAGAGCGTGTTGTTGACCCAATCTGCTTCAGGCACCGGCGTGTGGCCGTACACTATGGCAGCCTGCCCCCGATAGTGAGCCGCCCAATGGTAGCGCACGACCAGGCCCGTCCGGTCCGTCTCACCGTCGGTGTCGCCGTAGAGGCAGAACTCCCGAACCGGCTCGGTGACGCGGCCGATCATCTCCTCGAGAATGCCTGCATGGGCGACGACCAGCCGCCCGCCTTCAAGCCAAAGATGAAACGGAAGACCGAGCAGGAACTCTCGCACGCGCTCCCGGAATGAAGCGCTCTCCTGCTCGAACTGGGCCACCGTGCGGTCAAGGCCGTGGGTCAGGCGGACGTTAGAGCCGCGCAGCCACTTCAGGAACTTCACGTCGTGATTGCCCGGCACGGCAAAGGCCTGGCCCTGTTCGACCATGCTCATGACTATGCGCAGGACGTCAGGGGAGCGGGGGCCGCGATCCACGAAGTCGCCCACGAAGATCACCCGGCGCCCGGGCGGCGCGTCGACATCGGCGCGGCGCAGATCGCCACTTCCCTCCAGGCGCACGCCGTATCCGAGGTCTCCAAGCAGCTCCTGCAGCTCGTCGGCACACCCATGGATGTCGCCGATGATATCGAACGGCCCCTCCTCGTTGCGAAAGTCCGGCGGCAGACGCACGCGCTCTATTTCGACCCTCTCGACGCGCTCGGGATCGATCAGGTGAGTGGGACGGAAGCCGGTGGACTCGAGGCTGCGAGCGGTGCGCAGGTCAGGGCGCCCATCCGAACATCCAAGCACGAGCGCGATCGGTTGAGCGTAGTGGCGCTTGGCGAGTCGCAAGAGCTCGATCTGCTGCTTCGTCGCGGTCTCGCTCGCATCCATGGCGACCAGCTCCCGGCGGGCAAGGCGGTCTGCGGCAATTGCGGGCCACGTTTCCGAGCTGCGGTCGACGACCTCCTCGCTCGAGAAGTGCCTGCGCGCAAACGCCAGAGCCCCGGCAGTGCTGGGGCCTGCGACTGCGACAAGGCAGAACTCCGGAATCGCGATCTTCACCGGCAGGAAAACCTTCGGACGAACGGTTTCAGTCCAACTCGGAGAAACGACAGGCGTTCGCCGAAGCTCCCGCAGCCTTCAGGCCCGCAGAAAATCCTGAAGCGAACGCTTCGACTTTGGGGTCGGCGGCTCAGGGACATCGCTGACGGACGACTCGAAGTTTTCGAGGCCGCGCGGCACGGGGCCACCGTACGCCCAGTCGAGAAGCTCCACGGTATGCACAATGGGAATGTCCATGCCAGTGGCGATCTGGGTGATGCAGCCGATGTTGCCAGCCGCGACGAGGTCCGGCCTCACCGACTCGATGTTTGCAACCTTCCGATCGCGCAGCTGCCGGGCGAGGTCCGGCTGCAGGATGTTATAGGTGCCCGCAGAGCCGCAGCAGATGTGCCCCTCCGGCACGTCCATCACCGTGAAGCCCGCATCGCGCAGGAGCTGCTTGGGCTCCTCCGTCACCTGCTGACCGTGCTGCAATGAGCACGCCGAGTGATAGGCGACGCGCAGCGACGACCAGCGCTTCGGCGGCCCCAAGTCGTACTCCGACAGGAATTCCGTGATGTCCCGCGCCATGCCGGCAATCTTGCGCGCACGCTCGGCGTAGCCTTCGACGTGGGCCAGCAGGTGCCCATAGTCCTTGACGGTCGTGCCGCAGCCGGAGGCGTTGATGATGATCGCATCGATCTGGCCGCGGCTCATCACTTTCCACCAGGCATCGACGTTACGCTTGGCGAACGCGATGGCCTCCGACTCGCGGCCCATGTGATGTACGAGCGCGCCGCAACAGCCTGCACCCGCCGCAACCTCCACATCTACGCCGCGGCGGGCCAGCAGGCGGATGGTGGCGTCGTTGATCTCTGGCCGCAGCACCTGCTGGGCGCAGCCGGCCAGCATGATGACGCGACCCTTGCGCTCGGCCTGCGTGACCGCCGTGCCCGGACCGCTGTACTTCGGGGGGCGGATCGAGCGTTTTGGCGCCAGCTCGAGCATCGCCGCCAGCTCTTTGAGTCCGAGCCGGCGCATGAGGCCCCTGAGCGGCAGGCCCAGCGGCGCTGCCCTGAGTGCTGCCCGGAACCGATCGGGATAGGGCACGAGCTCGGCGAGCAGCTTGCGCAGCACCCGCTGCTTCAGCGAGCGCTGACCAGTGTTCTCGATGTGCGCCCGGGCGTGGTCGACAAGGTGCATGTAATCGACGCCGCCGGGGCAGGTCGTCATGCAGGAGAGGCACGAGAGGCAGCGGTCCACATGATGCTGGACCTCGGGGCTCGCCGGCTCCCCGCGCTCGAACATGTCCTTCATCATGTAGATGCGGCCACGGGGCGAATCCCGCTCGTCGCCGAGCAGCACGTACGTCGAGCAGACGGCGGTGCAAAGGCCGCAATGCACGCAGCGCCGCAGTATCCGGTCGATCTCCTCGATGCGCGGGTCTTGAAGCTGCTTGGCCGTGAAGTTGGTCTGCATCGTTCCTCTGCCGCCCCTGGCGGAGTGAGTTCACATCGCGGCGTACATGCGGCCCGGATTGAGAATGCCTGCAGGATCGAACGTCGCCTTGATGCCGCGGGTCAACCGCTCGACGGCTGGCTCCAGCGGCTGGAACACATCGATTGCAGCCCGGACAGCCGGCTCGGCGCGCATCAAGGTTGCATGGCCGCCAAACTGCGCGATGACCCGGCGAATATCGGAAGCACCTGCATCGGCCGCCTCGGGGACCTCGAGCCAGATCAGCCCGCCCGACCAGTCATAGAATGGATCGACCGGCATGTAACGCCTGATCGCGTCGACGACCTTGGGTCCGTTGGTCGGCCCGGTCGAGATGCGCCACAACGGCCTCACGTCATCCTGCAGGATGGAAAGCTGCCGCAGCTCACTCCAGAACGCGAGTGACACGTCGTCACCCAGCACCTCGGCCTTCCCGTAGGGCGCCAGATGGTCTCGCAGCTTGCCGCTGCGGTATTCGACGAAGCTTGCAAGATTCTCGATCCTGAGCGCCGTGACGGCCTTGCCCGGATCACGCAACTCGGCCGTGCGCAGCCGCTGCGCCATGGCCTGCGGTAGATGCACGGCACCGCTCACCTCATAGGGTGTGCCCATGGCCTGGCACATCACCTCGGTGGCAAGATCATCCGTCAAACCGAACAGCACCAGCGTCGCCGTCTGCTCCGGCTTCGGGACCACCTTGAAGGTCACCTCGGTCAGCACCGCCAGCGTGCCCCAGCTCCCCGCCACGCCGCGGGCAACATCATACCCCGTGACGTTCTTCAGCACCCGGCCGCCCGACTTGAAGGTCTCGCCCCGTCCGTTGATCGCTCGCACCCCCAGCAGGTGGTCCCGGGCTGCCCCGGTGGCCACGCGGCGCGCGCCTGAGAGGTTGGTCGCAAAAACCGCTCCGATGGTGCCACGCCCGGCCTGGGCCCCGAGTGCAGGCCCGAGATCGATCGGCTCGAATGGCAACATCTGCCCGCGTGCCTCGAGCTGCGCCTCGATGTCCGCAACGGGCGTGCCGGTCTGTGCCGACATCACCAGCTCCGTCGGCTCGTAAAGCGTCACGCCCCGCAGTCCTGCCGTGGAAAGCGTGACCGCCGCCTGCACCGGCCGGCCGACGCCGCGCTTGGTGCCGGCGCCCATGATCTCGACGGGCCTGCCCCGCTCAGCGGCGGCGAGAATGAGGTTCGAAAGCTCCCACTCGACGGCGGGTTTGACCGTTGCCACGGCTTGCGAGCTCCTTACGCCGCGTTGTCCAGCATGACGCGCTCGGCCAGCGGGAACACCTTGGCCGGGTTGAGCAACCAGTCCGGATCGAACACCGACTTGATGCGCATTTGAACGAGAAGGTCCGTCTCGCTGAACTGATGGCGCATGAGTTCCCGTTTCTCGACGCCGACGCCGTGCTCGCCCGTCAGACAGCCACCGACCTCCACACATAGCTTGAGGATCTCGGCGCCGGCCAGCTCTGCCTTCTCCACCTCGGCCGGGTCATTGGCATTGTAGAGAATGAGCGGGTGCAGGTTGCCGTCGCCGGCGTGGAAAATGTTCGCGACCCTGAGACCGTGGCTGCCACAGATCTCCGAAATCCGCGTCAGCACGTGCGGGAGCTGTTTCAGCGGAATGGTCCCGTCCATGCAGTAGTATTCGGAGATGCGCCCGATAGCGCCGAAGGCAGACTTGCGCCCCTTCCAGATCTTGGCGCTTTCCGCGGGGCTGCTACTGACCTTCATCGTTTTTGGCCTGAACGGCTCGGCCATCTTGACGATGCGGGCAAGGAGGTCATCAATCTCGGTCTCCGAGCCTTCGACCTCGACGATGAGCAGCGCCTCGACGTCGAGCGGATACCCGGCCTTCGCGAACGCCTCGCAGACCTCGATCGCTGGCTTGTCCATGTACTCGATCGCAACCGGGATAATGCCTGACCCGATAATGGCCGACACGCATGCACCGGCCTCCTCCGTCGAGGCAAAGCCGAGCAGCATCGGGCGCGCATGTTCCGCCGCGCGAAGGATGCGCACCGTGGCCTCGGTGGTGATACCGAACTGGCCCTCCGAGCCGATGATGAGGCCGAGCAGATCGTAACCCGGGGCATCGAGGTGCGCGCCGCCGATCTCCACGACCTCCCCGTTCATCAGCACCATCTTCACCCCAAGCACATTGTTCGTGGTGACGCCGTACTTGAGGCAGTGCGCACCGCCGGAATTCATGGCGAGATTGCCCGCCAGCGTGCACGCGAGCTGGCTCGACGGATCCGGCGCATAGAAGAAGCCGTCCTTGCCCACCGCGCCCGAGATGGCGAGGTTCGTGATGCCGGTCTGAACGACGGCAACGCGGTTGGCGTAGTCCACCTCCAGCACGCGGTTCATTTTCGAAACGCCGACGACCACCGCATCCTCGGCCGGCAGTGCGCCGCCGCAGAGAGAGGTGCCCGCCCCGCGCGCAACAACCTTGATGCCGTTCTGATGACAATAGCGCAGGACCGCACTGACTTCCTCGGTCGACTGCGGCAATACCACGGCCAATGGCATCTTGCGGTAGGCCGTCAGCCCGTCGGTCTCGAAGGCGCGCCGGCCGTCCTCGTCGCTGACGACGCCCTCCGCGCCAACCAGCTCCCTCAGGTCGACGACGATGGCATCCCGGCGAGCCAGAATCTCCGGACTGGGCTCCGGCAGCTGAATTGACGACATTTCGGCCTCAGCTCCAATTTGCGGCAGTTTTGCCACCAGTTCGCCCCTACTTCGCACGGCCATGGCCGGCGGAGCAACCTCATCGAGTTGCGATCCGGCCTTGTCTGGGCCATGACTCGATCGGATGTCCGAGTCCCAGGTGTGGCCAACTCGCGTTGTCCGCCCGAAGTCGTCTGTCCACCTGCGGCAATGGTGTCGTTGCCGAACGTACAGGTTCGGACTGCTATAGTGGACGCTGAACAGATCGGAGGGGAACTGAGCGATGCACGCAAAAGCCATCGTCGGACTGCTTTTCCTGGCCGCTTCGGTGAGCCCGGCTGTTGCGCAGGATGCTGCGAATGGAGAGCAGGTGTTCAGGAAGTGCCGGGCCTGTCATCAGATCGGCGACGGTGCCAAGAATACCGTTGGTCCGCAGCTCAACAACATCGTCGGGCGCCCGGCCGGGTCCGTCGACGGCTACAATTACTCCAAAGCCAACCGGGAGGCTGGTGCGGAGGGCCTCGTGTGGACCGAGGAGAAGCTGATGGAGTACCTGGAGAACCCGAGGGCCTTCATGCCGAAAAACAAGATGGCGTTTGCCGGCCTGCGTGACGAGCAGGACCGCAAGGACGTGATCGCCTTCCTCAAGAAGTACTCTGAATCCCAATAAGATCCAGCGATTGCCGGACAGTGGCCGCTTGGCGTGAGTGCTCGGCGCGGGTACAAGCGACGGGAACCGTCCCGGCCGCGTGCGAACGCGGCGCCGGGACTCGTGCATGCAGATGAAGGCGTAACCGGCCGATGAACGGACCTCTGCCCGGCAGACCTCGCGTGGGCCTCTTCGTAACCTGCCTCGTCGACCTCATGAGGCCGTCTGTCGGCTTCGCGGCCGTCAAGCTGCTGGAGCAGGCGGGCTGTACGGTCGAGGTGCCTGCGGCGCAGACGTGTTGCGGGCAGCCGGCCTACAACTCCGGCGATAAGACGGATGCCGCGGCACTGGCGCGCCAGACGATCGCGGCGTTCTCAGGCTTCGACTACGTCGTCGCGCCGTCCGGCTCCTGCGCCGGCATGTTGAAGCTGCATTATCCGAGCCTGCTGGCAGACGATCCCGAATGGGCCGGCAAGGCCAAGGAGTTTGCGGAGCGCGTCTACGAGCTGATCTCATTCCTCGTCGATGTGCGCGGCATGGAGACCGTCGATGCCGAGTTCCAGGGCCGCGCCACCTATCACGACAGCTGCTCCGGCCTGCGCGAGCTTGGAATCAAGGGTCAACCGCGCCGCCTGCTTTCCTCCGTGAGAGGACTGCAGCTCAGCGAGATGGCCGATGCCGAGGTCTGCTGTGGCTTTGGCGGGACGTTCGCGATCAAATACCCCGACATCTCGAATGCCATGGTCGAGAAGAAGACGGCCAACGCCGCTGCTTCCGAGCCGGATGTGCTGCTCGCGGGCGATCTCGGCTGCTTGATGAACATGGCCGGGAAGCTCAAGCGCGAGGGCCGCAGGATCGCAGTCCGCCACGTGGCGGAAGTGCTGGCCGGTGAGACATCCGCCCCGCCGATTGCTGGATCGAAGTAGCCGAACCGCTGCGGCCGACGCAAAGGATCGCCTGATGAGCCCTACCACGCAGTCCTTCAAGCAGAATGCGCGCGTTGCGCTGGATGATGCGCAGCTCCAGCGGGCGCTGGCGGGACTGCCGACGGGTCTCGTCGCGAACCGCGCCGCAGCCCGCGCGCGTCTGCCGGAGTTCGAGGACCTGCGCGACGTCGGCCGGGACATCAAGGATCACACGCTCGCGCACCTCGACCTTTACCTCGAAGAGTACGAGCGCAACGCCACCGCGGCCGGCGCGAAGGTGCACTGGGCGGCGACTGCGGCGGAGGCCCGCGAGATCATCCTCGGCATCTGCCGCGAGGCAAATGCAAAGGTCGTCACCAAGGGCAAGTCCATGATCTCCGAGGAGATCGGTCTCAACGCCTCGCTGGAAGCGGCCGGCATGGAGGTGGTGGAGACGGACCTTGGCGAATACCTCGTGCAGATCCGGGGCGAAACGCCGAGCCACATCATCGCGCCCGCCATCCACCTGACGCAGGACCAGGTGGAGGCCGATTTCCGCAAGCTGCATACCAAGCTGCCGAAGGACCGCGTTCTGACGGACGCAGCCCAGCTCGTCGGCGAGGCGCGACAGGTTCTGCGGGAGAAGTTCCTTGCGGCAGACGTGGGCATCACCGGCGCGAACTTCCTCGTCGCTGAAACGGGCTCGTCAGTGATCGTCACGAACGAGGGCAACGGCGACCTCACGCAGTCCCTCGCCCGCGTGCACATCGCGGTTGCCTCGATCGAGAAGATCGTGCCGACGCGGGAGGACGTCAGCAGCATCCTGCGGCTGCTGGCCCGTTCAGCGACAGGTCAGGAGTTCTCGACATATACGACGTTCTCCACCGGCCCGCGTCGCCCCGAAGATCCCGACGGCCCTGAGGCCTACCACGTCGTGATACTGGACAACGGCCGCTCCGAAATGCTGGGCACCGCCTTCCGCGAGGTGCTGCGCTGCATCCGCTGCGGCGCCTGCATGAACCATTGCCCGGTCTACGGCGCCATCGGCGGTCATGCGTACGGCTGGGTCTATCCGGGGCCCATCGGCTCCGTGCTGACGCCCTCGCTGATTGGCGTTCGGGATGCCGCCGACCTGCCCAATGCCTCGACCTTCTGCGGGCGCTGCGAGCAGGTCTGCCCGATGAAGATCCCGTTGCCGAAGCTGATGCGGCACCACCGGGAGACGGATTTCGAGCTTGGCGGCCCATCGCGCCGATACCGCTTCGGCCTCAAGACATGGGCCTGGTTCGCTCAGCGACCAAGGCTCTATCACACGGCCACGCGGCTTGCGGCGGCGTTCCTCGGCGCGATGGGACGCCGCCGTGGGGCCTTCCGCTGGCTGCCGCTTGCAAGCGGCTGGACGCGGCATCGCGATTTCCCGGCGCCGGAGGGCCGGACGTTCCAGCAGCTCTGGGCGGAGCACAAGGCGGGAGCGCCGAGATGACGAGCCGTGACGCCATCCTGTCGAAGATCCGTGCGGGCGTTCGCGCCAAAGCGAACGACGCCGAGCGGCGCGCCGTCGTGACAGATCGGCTGGCTGCAAAAGCTCGCCATCTCACGCCCGCTCGTGTGAGGGACAGGACAACCGACCAGCTCCTGGCCTTGTTCCGCGGCTTCCTGGAACGCGAATCCGCCACGGTTGTCGAGGTGGACTCGAAGCAGGAGATCCCGTCGGCGATAGCCAGTTATCTGCGCTCGAACAATCTACCTGCCCGCATCCGTGTCGGCGGCGATGCGACACTGACCCAGCTCCCCTGGGGATCGGAGCCACACCTGGAAATGCTGCTCGGGCGTGCCCAGCCGAATGATGAGGTGGGCCTCACGCACGCCGCGGCGGCCGTCGCTGAAACGGGCACGCTGGTGATGGCCTCCGGCCCGGATAACCCGGTGACGCTCAACTACCTCCCCGAGACGCACATCGTCGTCGTCGAGCAGCGCGATCTGGTGCCCGCCTACGAGGACGCCTGGAATGCCATCCGCGCCCGATTCGGGGCGGAATCCATGCCGCGCACGGTGAACTTCATTTCCGGCCCGTCCCGAACTGGCGACATCGGCGGGCGGCTCGTCATGGGCGCTCACGGCCCGCGGCGCATGTGCGTGATCGTCGTGCGGGACTAATCTCCTCACCCCATCCTGATGGGGTGAGGGTTAGGCGGAGGGGCACAATTCGCGTAGCGCTCGCGGCTGCCCCTCACCCCGACCCTCTCCCCCGCGCGGGGAGAGGGGGATCTCGCGGAACCGCTGCCCGACCTGCGCCGCGACAGCTCTCACCGCTTCCGCGTCGCAATGCACCGTCGCATGCAGGCGGCGAACTGAGCGTCGCAGGAGGGGGAGCCCTTCGTGGAGATGCGGCACTGGTTGTATTGCGCACGGCACGATGCCGTGCACGAGCCCCCCTGAGCGAGCTTCATCTCGGCGGCGAGCGGGGCCGAAGCCGCCAGGCCTCCAGAGATCAGCGCCAGTATGAGGAGCTTGCGATACACCTGTGGACCTCCTGTCCCGAGTGCAGGTGACTTAAGCTCGAATTGCATGAATACAGTCTGAACTGCCCCGTCTCCAGAGGCGAATGCTCAGAACGCGTAGTCGGTGAAAACGTGGTTGATGTCCTGCTGCCACGGTCCGGCATAGCGCTCGAGCAGATCGTCAGCCGGCGTGCGACCGCTTGCCGCGGCTTCCTCGACGAAGCCGAGATGGATCGTCTCGTCCTGCTGCCTGGCATTGTGCCTGTCGCGGTTCTTGAGCCCGGTCCGCGCAATCGCAACCGCCTCGATGGCGATATCCTGCACCGTCCCGCGCCGGAACTTCGCTGCAAGGGCTCCCGCCGGAACCGAATCGCGCAGCTCCTGCCGCTCCTCCGCAGTCCAGCTCTTGACGAGATCCCAGGCGGCATCGAGGGCCGTCTCGTCGTAAAGGAGCCCGACCCAGAAGGCGGGCAGCGCACAGATCCGCCGCCAGCGGCCGCCGTCCGCCCCTCGCATCTCCAGGAAGCGCTTCATGCGCACTTCCGGAAAGAGCGTCGTCAGATGATCCGACCAGTCATCCAGCGTCGGCCGCTCGCCCGGGAGCTGCGGCAGACGGCCCTCCATGAAGTCGCGGAACGAGGCCCCCGCCACGTCGATGTACTGCCCGTCCCGGTAAATGAAATACATCGGCACATCGAGCGCATAGTCCGTATAGCGCTCGAAGCCCATGCCGGGCTCGAACACGAAGGGCAGCATGCCGGTGCGGTTGCGGTCCGTATCGCGCCAGACTTCCGAGCGCAGAGACTTGAAGCCGTTTGGCTTGCCTTCCATGAACGGAGAAGAGGCGAACAGCGCCGTTGCAACAGGCTGCAGGGCGAGCGAGACACGGAACTTCTTGATCATGTCCGCCTCGTCGCCGAAGTCGAGATTCACCTGGATCGTGCAGGTGCGGTACATCATGTCGAGGCCCTGGCTGCCGACCAGGGGCATGTAGCGCGTCATCACCGCATAGCGCTGCTTGGGCATCTGCGGAGTTTCCTCGCGGGTCCACGTCGGCGAGAAGCCGAGGCCCAGAAATCCGAGCCCCAGGTCTTTGCCGGCGTCGGACACTTGCTCGAGGTGCATGCGCGCCTCAGCACACGTCTCGTGCAGCGTCTCGACAGGCGCTCCGGACAGCTCGAATTGACCGCCCGGCTCGAGCGATATCGTTTCGGAGCCTTCGCCCTTCGGCCGCTTCAGGGCGATGATGTTCTCGCCCTCCATGATCGGCTCCCAACCGTAGCGGTCGATCAGCGCCTGCATCAGCGCCCGGATGCCGCGCGAGCCCTCGTAGGGAACCGGGCTGAGCGTATCGGTGTGGAAGACGAACTTCTCGTGCTCGGTCCCGATCCGCCAACTGGCCTTCGGCTTCGAGCCCTCGGCGATCCACTGGACGAGATCGTCTTGGGAGCGAACGGTCGGGCTCTGGGGCGCTCCATCCTGGCGGGTCGACATGAGGACCTCTGGTCTAGTTCGATAGTTCGGAATTGTAGAATTGCTGCCGCTTTATCGCCGCCCTCAGCTTCGAGCACAAGTGCTCCTCGCAGATCGGAAGCGCAAGCTTATCTTGCCTCGATCGTGCCCCGCCGACTGCATGGTTCCCGGACCAGGAGCGAAGCGACCGCCGATCCGGGATGACAGCAGGACTGCACCGCCGGCTCAAGAGCCGCGCCAGTCGCCGAGCACGGCGTTGGTGAGCGCAAGTGCCGCGACCGCTGCCGTATCCGCGCGCATGATCCGCGGCCCGAGCGACACTTGCACCGTGAACGGTCGTGCGACAAGCTGCTCCCTCTCCTCCGCAGAGAACCCGCCCTCCGGGCCGATGAGCACGCCGACGGGACCCGGCTTCACCGTGCCCAGTGCCGCGATCGGGTTCTGAATTGGGGCGCGCTCGTCACAGAAGATGAGTGGCCGGTTCTGATCCCAGCGAGCGAGGACCCGATCCAGCTTCTCCGGCTCGGCGATGTCCGGAATACGCAGGATGCCGCACTGCTCTGCTGCCTCGATCGCATTGCTGCGCATCCGCCCGAGGTTGACGCGCTCGGCCACGGTATGACGTGTAAGGACCGGTTGCAACGCGGCAACCCCAAGCTCCGTCGCCTTCTGGACCATGTAGTCGAGCCGCGCGCGCTTCAGCGGCGCGAAGAGGTAATGGATATCGGGCCCGCTCTCCTGGGGCCGAACCTGCTCCAGCGCCTCGAGGGTGCAAGCGCGCTTGCCTTCAAGCGCGAGCCTCGCCCGCCATTCGCCATCCCTGCCGTTGAAGATGAGAATCTCCGCGCCTCCTCCGAGCCGCAGGACGTTGCGCAGGTAATTTGCCTGCTCGGCCGTGCAAGCGACATGCGCCCCGGCAGAAAGGTCGGATACGACAAACAGGCGTTGCGCGGTGAAGTCGTGAATGGCCATGCCGCCTGATAACGCACGACGGGAGTACGTGGTAGCCCGCTCGTGCCGGTTCGACTGCCTGCTCCGAAGCGTCCATCGCTTTGCCGGATTCAGTTGACACTGACCCCTCGCGCTGATTGACCCATCAAACCTTGACCCGTTACGCCACCGCGGATGAACCCGACGACCGACACGCCCAACGTCATCGCAGATGCCCCGCCCGACAACTGGGTGGACCGGCACGCGCCTGCGGCTGTGCGGCCGTACCTGAAGCTCGCCCGCTTCGACCGTCCGATCGGCTCCTGGCTGCTGCTGTTCCCCTGCTGGTGGTCGCTGGCCCTCGCGGAGCTCTCCCGGGGGCGGCCTTACCCGAACCTCTGGTACGTTCTGCTGTTCCTGGTCGGGGCTTTCGTGATGCGCGGCGCCGGCTGCACCTGGAATGACATCGTCGATCGCAACTACGACGGGCGCGTTGCCCGCACAGCCTTGCGGCCGATCCCTTCGGGCCAAGTCAGCGCGGTGCAGGCCCTGCTGTTCGCGACCGCCCTGTCGCTGGTCGGCCTCGCCGTTCTCATCCAGTTCAATACGTTCACGATCTGGCTCGGCATCGCCTCGCTGGGGCTTGTCGCCGTTTACCCGTTCGCAAAACGATTCACGTTCTGGCCGCAGCTGGTGCTGGGCCTCACCTTCAAGTGGGGCGCGTTGGTCGGCTGGGCCGCCATCTATGGCCAGCTCAGCGCAGCGCCGCTCGTGCTCTATGCCGGATGCGTGCTGTGGACGATCGGATACGATACGATCTACGCCCATCAGGACAAGGACGATGACGCCATCCTCGGCCTGAAGTCGACGGCGCTGCGCTTCGGCGATGCCACGCAGAACTGGGTCGGCGGCTTCTATGCCGGGGCGCTCGTGCTCTGGGCCGTCGCAGCCTTTCTCGCCGGCGCGCACCTGATTTTCTTCACGGCGCTGGCCCTGGTCGGCATCCAGCTCGCCTGGCAGGTGACTACGCTGGACATCGATGATCCAGCCAACTGCCTGCGCCGCTTCCGCTCCAACCGCGACGTCGGCTGGGCCCTGTTCCTCGGCCTTATCGCCGACATGGCCATATCGGCTCTGGCAGGTCTTGCCTAGAAGAAGGGCGCGCCCCGCTCTTCACCCGTCATGCGTGAACGCACCGGGGCGGCACGAGGCCCGGGATCAGATGGCGACTTGCTTTCGCCGAGCTGATCAATCCCGCCGCAGAAGCCGCGTAGCGATGGGGTAAAGCCCCTCCTCTCCCATCACCCAGACGGAAAGGCCATCGTCGTCGAAATAAGGCAGGAAGGCGTCGTCGAGCACGTTGAGGCCGCCGGTGTAGGCGCCGAAGGCGGGGAGAATCAGGCGCAGGCCGTTACCGACGAAGCAGGGGCGCCGCAGCGAGGTGCCGTAGATGGACATACGCGCAGCCGGGTGCATGTGGCCGGCGATCTCGTGAGTAATGCGGCCGAGGCGCGGCTCGTGGCGGAGCGTGATGCCGCCGAGCACCACTTCATCGACACGCTCGCCGCCGAACGTTTCCGGGATCACCGGGTCGTGGTTGCCGGTGACCCAGACCCAGCGCCGGTCCTCCTGGATGATCTTCAGAATCTGGAGGTCGTCCTCGCTGATCCGGTCTGCCGCCTCGCAGTCGTGGAAGCTATCGCCAAGCGCGATAACGGCTTCGGCCTCCAGCCGGTCGATGACCTGAGCGAGCCGCAAGAGCGTCTGCCGCGTGTCGTAGGGCGGCAGCATCAGGCCGCGGCTGGCGTAGGCAGAGCCTTTCTCGAAGTGGAGGTCGGCGACGATCAGCGTCTTTTCTGCTGGCCAATAAAGCGCGCCGGACTGGTCGGCGAGGAAGGTCTTGCCGCAAATCGAGATCGGCTGTGTCAGAAATTCGTCGAGAGCGAAGCGCTCCGGCTTCAATCCCAGCATCAGGTTCCTTCCCCAACCGCCTCGGCGATCAGTGCGTCAGCCGCCTCCCGCAGCAGGCCCTCACGCGCGGCGCCATGAATCGGCTCGCGGCCGATTTCCAACAGGATCGGCACGGCCAACGGCGACACGCTTGCCAAGGATTGGTGTCTGATTCGTCCTTTTGTGCGGCGGAGAAAATCACCGAGGCGGGCAATATCCAACAGCCCGGTTGCCGCATCGGCCCACGCGGCTTCGAGCAGCACGTGACCGGGATCGTGCCGGCGCAGGACGTCATAGATGAGGTCGGACGAGATCGTGAGCTGACGGCCCGTCTTCTCGCGGCCCGGATGCCGCCGCTCGATCAGCCCGGCGATGATCGCGCAGACCCGGAATGTCCGTTTCATCAGGTTGGACTCGGCGAGCCAGGCTTCGAGATCGTCGCCCAGCATGTCCTCGTCGAACAGGCGCGTCAGGTCGAGTGCGCCGTTTGCGATCATTCCGGACAGGTCGGCAGCAGTCCAGACGGCGAGGCCGTAGTCGTTCGCCACGAACCCGAGCGGCAGCGCGCGGGCCCGCTCCAGGCGGCGCGTCAGCAGCATGCCGAGCGTCTGGTGTGCCAGACGGCCCTCGAACGAGTAGATCACGAGGTGATGCCGCTTGCCGTGCGGAAACGTCTCCACCAGCACCTCGTCGGGCGACGGAATAATGGAGCGGCGCTGCTGGATCTCGAGCCATTCCGCGGCAGCCTCAGGCAGGGCGGACCACGCGCGCGGATCGGCGAGCATCTTGCGCACACGCGATGCAAGATGCGTGGAGAGGGGAAACTTGCCCCCGGGGTAGCTCGGGATCTTCGGCTCAGTGTCCCAAGCGCGCGTGACGAACACGTCTGTCTCCCGCAGCCCCTCGAAACGAACGATCTCCCCGCCGAACACGAACGTGTCGCCGACCTGCAGCTCGGCGATGAACATCTCGTCGATCTCGCCGAGCATCCGCCCGCCGGCCAGCCGTGCGGCGTGCCCCGGCGCCGGCACGCCCTTGCGACGCACCAGCCGGACCTTCAGCATCGGCGCATCGACGATGGTGCCGGCGTTCATGCGGTACTGCTGGGCCATGCGCGGGTGGGCGATGCGCAGACGCCCGTCGCCTGTTGGTCGCAGCCGGGCGAAGCGCTCGTAGGAGCGCAGCGAATAACCGCCGGTTGCGACGAAGTCGACAACGCGGTCGAAGTCCCGGCGACTGAGGTTCGCGTAGGGCTGGGCGGAGATGACCTCCGCGAAAAGATCGTCGGGATGGAAGGGGCCGGCGGCGGCCGTTCCCAATACATGCTGGGCGAGCACATCGAGGGCACCGGTCCGCGACAGCACCACGTCCTGCACCCCGTCCAAGGCCGCATCGAGGGCCGCTTGGCACTCGAGCACCTCGAAGCGGTTCGATGGCACCAGCAGCGCCTTCGAGGGCTCGTCGAGCCGGTGGTTGGCGCGGCCGATGCGCTGGATGAGCCGGCTCGCGCCCTTCGGCGCTCCGACGTTGATGACCAGGTCGACGTCGCCCCAGTCGATGCCGAGGTCCAGTGTCGATGTCGCCACGACGGCCCGCAGCCGGCCCGCCGCCATCGCCGCCTCTACCTTGCGCCGTTGCGTAGGATCGAGCGAGCCGTGATGCAGGGCGATCGGCAGGTTGTCGTCGTTGATTCGCCACAGCTCGTGGAACAGCAGCTCCGCCTGGAAACGCGTGTTCACGAACAGCAGTGAGAGCCGGTGTGCGTTGATGGCGCCGTAGATGTCGTGCAGGGCATAGAGCGTCGTGTGCCCCGCCCACGGCAGCGGGTTGTCGCTTTCGAGCAGGCGGATGTCCGGCGTCGCGCCGCCCCCGGTGACGACGAGATCGGCAAGATGGATGGCCCGCTGCGGCTCATGCTGCGGCTGCAGGAAGGCTCTGAGCTCCGAGGGCCGGGCCACTGTCGCGGAGAGGCCGATCCGGATTGCCTCCGGCGCGATCGTGCCGAGTCGCGCCAGATCGAGGGCGAGCAGGTCGCCGCGCTTCGACGCAACCAGCGCATGTAACTCGTCGAGAACGATCGTGCGAAGATCCGCGAAGAGATAGGCCGCATCGGCATGACTGAGCAGCAGCGCCAGCTGCTCGGGCGTCGTCAGCAGCATATCTGGCGGCCGCACCCGCTGCCGCTGCCGCTTGCCGACCGATGTGTCGGCGGTCCGCGTCTCGATACGGACCGGAAGCTGCATGTCCTCGACGGGCGTGAGCAGGTTGCGCGCAACGTCGACGGCCAGGGCCTTCAGCGGTGAGATGTAGAGCGTGTGCAGGCCAGAGCCGCGCCGGGGCCGCTCGTCCGAGACCAGCTCCACCAGGCTCGGCAGAAAGCCGGCCAGCGTCTTGCCCGCGCCGGTCGGCGCAATCAGCAGCGTCGAGCGGCGCGCCTGGGCCTTCTCCAGCAGAGCCCGCTGATGCGGCCTGATGGACCAGCCGCGCGAAGCGAACCAGCGTGCGAACGGCTCCGGCAGCAGCGGATCGGCAGCTGCCTCCGCGGCGGATCGGGCGGTCGGCCGTTTTCTGGTCATGGGGCTGGCGCGCTTTCGCTCGGGGCAGAGCGTCGGTTGCTCGCAGGTTCAGTCGTGACGCGATCTATGCTAGAGGCTTGGGTCCCGCGGAGAGAAGCGCCTTTCCCTGCGGCGCGACGGCTCAGCACGAGGCTGCAAAAAATGCAACGCGATCAGTTCTTTGGCGGCAATCCCGTCGGCGTGCTCATCCGCCTGGCGCTGCTCTCCATCATCGTCGGCGTGGTCATGTCGGCACTCGGCATCACGCCGGCCAACGTGTTCTACCACCTCGATCTTTTCGTGCGCCGCATCTACGACATGGGCTTCGGCTCGCTCGAATGGCTGCTGCACCATTTCCTGATCGGGGCGGTTATCGTAGTCCCGATCTGGCTCATTGCGCGGCTCATCGGCATGGGGCGCCGCTCCGGCAGGGAGTCCTGAGCGGGCTCAACGGTCCTCGGACATGCAGCTTCAGAACCCTGACGAGCGCCAGCGCATCAGCGCGCGGCCCATTGGCCATCGCGACGTGGTGGCCATTGCGCTGCCCATCATGCTGTCGAACGCGACCGTGCCGCTCATCGGGTTCGCCGATACGGTGGTCGTCGGGCAGCTCGGGCAGGCGCACCTCATCGGCGCGGTGGCGGTCGGCGCGACGATCTTCAATTTCCTCTACTGGGGCTTCGGCTTCCTGCGCATGGGGACCACGGGCCTGACCGCGCAGGCTCTCGGCGCGCAGGACAGTGCGGAGGTTGCCGCGAACCTGCACCGCGCGCTGCTCATCGCGCTGGCGGCCGGTCTGGCAATGATCGCGGCCCAGAGCCTCATCGCATTCGCCGCCTTTCGAATCATGGGTGCATCTGCGCTCGTGGAAAGTGCGGCGCGAACCTACTTCGAGATCCGCATCTGGGCGGCACCGGCAGGGCTCATCAACTTCGCACTTCTCGGCTGGTTCATCGGCCTGGGCCGTGCGGGCCTGGCGTTCGCCATTCAGATTTTCCTCAACATTGTCAACGTGCTGCTCGCCGTGCTCTTCGTGATCGGCCTGGAGCTCGGCATCCCGGGCGTCGGTGCCGCGGCGCTTCTGGCGGAGTGGTCAGCAGCGATCCTGGGCCTGGTTCTCGCGCGGACGGACCTCGTGCGGCGGGGCGCCAGTGCGCCGCTTGCCCGAGTGCTCGACATGGCCCGCATGAAGCGGACGTTCCAGGTCAACACCGACATCATGATCCGCACGCTGTGTGCACTGGCGGCATTCGTGTTCTTCATGGCGCAGAGCGCGCGCTCCGGGGACCTGACGCTGGCCGCCAATGCCGTGCTCAACTCGATCACGATGGTGGCGGTCTACCTGCTCGACGGGTTCGCCTTCGCTGCCGAAAGCCTTGTCGGAAGGTCGATCGGAGCGCGCGTGCAGTCGCGGTTCCGCGAGGCCGTTCGGCTGTCGACGGTCTGGGCGGGAGCAACTGGTGCGCTGCTGACGCTCGGGATCTGGCTCTCTGGGCCGCTCATCATCGACCTCATGACTACCAGCGCCGACGTGCGTGCGGCGGCGCGCGAGTTCCTGATCTGGGCGGCGCTGATGCCGATCATCGGCGTCTGGTGCTTCCAGCTCGACGGGATCTTCATCGGCGCAACGCGCACCGCCGACATGCGCAACATGATGATCCTGAGCGTGCTGATCTTCTTCGCCGTGTGGTCGGTGCTGCAGCCGCTCTATGGCAACCATGGGCTCTGGATGTCGATGCTGGTGCTCAACGTCGTGCGGGCGCTCACGCTGCTCGCGCGATTTCCGGCGCTGGAACGGGCATCATTCCAGCCATCCGCAGCGACTTGACCAGCGTCAGCCGTTGAGTGGCCGGTGCGCCCATTCGTCCGCCTTGGTGCCGACGAGCGCTGATACCGATTCGGCACCGGCGCATTGCGCGCTTTCTACCAGATACTCTTTGATCCGGTCGATCAGGCCCGGGCCCTCGTAGACGAGCCCGGTGTAGAGCTGGATCAGCGTCGCCCCCGCCTGGATTTTCGCCAAGGCCGCCTCCGGGCTGTCGATGCCGCCGATGCCGATGAGTGGCACACGCCCCTCGGTGAGCTGATAAACGCGCGCCAGCATCGCCGTCGACCGTGAGAACAGCGGCCGGCCCGACAGGCCCCCGGCCTGTTGTGCCAGCGTCGTCATGGTCAGGCCTGGCCGCGCCAATGTGGTGTTGGAAACGGCAATGCCGTCCACGGCATGGTCCAGCATGCGTCTTGTGATCGCCGGCAGGTCCTCTTCCGCAACATCAGGCGCAATCTTCACCACCACAGGCACACGCCGCCCGCCTGCAGCAATGCGACGCTCGCGGGCAGCCATGACGCGTCCCAGTAGATCATCGAGCGCGGCGGGAGCCTGCAGGTCGCGCAGTCCGGGTGTGTTCGGCGAGGAGATGTTGACGGTGAAGTAGCTTGCGACCTCGTAGAACGCTTCAATCCCAAGGACATAGTCGGCCGCACGGTCTGCCGTCTCCTTGTTGGCGCCGATATTGACGCCAACTACGCCGAGCTTGGGCCGCCGTTGCAGTCGCCGCAGCGCCGCATCGTGACCGCCGTTGTTGAAGCCGAGCCGGTTGATGATGGCGCGATGGCCGATCAGCCGGAACACGCGTGGGCGCGGATTGCCCGCCTGCGGCCGCGGCGTCACCGTGCCGATTTCGGCAAAGCCGAAGCCGATCCTCAGCATGGCATCGGGCACGCGCGCATCCTTGTCGAAACCGGCCGCGATGCCGATCGGATTAGGAAGCGCCATGCCCCAGAGCTTCACACCAAGGCGCGGGTCATCGGGCTTGGTGGCGCGCGGGTAAAGACCCGCTTCGAGAGAGCGCAGGGTCACTTCGTGTGCCTGCTCAGGGTCGAGTGCAAACAGCAGCGGGCGCGCGAGCTCGAGTGTCGT
Source organism: Hyphomicrobiaceae bacterium (assembly GCA_041687075.1). GTDB lineage: Bacteria > Pseudomonadota > Alphaproteobacteria > Rhizobiales > Hyphomicrobiaceae > ZC4RG25. The sequence continues at coordinate 46,896 of JAWLCO010000005.1, forward strand.
TTTGAGCATCAGGCGACCTCCTTAGGGATGACAGGCACGCCGTCGGCCCCCAGAGGCAGCGGTCTCGACCACATCGCCGCGCTGACGGGCAGCGGCCCGTAACAGTGCGGAAAAAGATCGCCGCCACGCGACGGCTCCCACCTCAAGGCCGAACCGAGCTTCTCGGCATCGAGCGCCACGACGAGAAGATCGGCAATGCCTCGAAAGTGGCGCGCCGCGGTGCCTGCGACCTGGTGCGCCGCAGAGAGATGAATGAACCCGTCGCGGATGTCATCCCGTGAGCCCGCGTAGCTCCCGGTGCTGCAGGCTTCCTCCCAGTCTGCCTGCGTGAGGATCTTGTAAACAGTGGTCAATTTCGCATCGCTGCCGCGATTGTTCACTATTCAGCTCCTGTTCGGGCAAACAGCATCAGCAGGACCGGACTGGTCCGCAGACTTGGCCTGCAGAACTTATGTACAAGCGCCAATTTTTACTTCTGCGAACTGTTGCACGTACCGCGTGGGTGCTAACGTCTCCCTTGGATCCGATCGCCGGGCGAACCCACCTCCGCCCCAACAACACAAGTACCAGATGTTCCCAGGTCTCTTCACTGCGCCCCTTCGCATCATCGAGCTCTTCTCCGATCCATTCCGATACTCGGTTCCTTCGTATCAGCGCCGCTACTCCTGGACGGTCAAGGAAGCGGGTCAGCTTCTGGACGACATTCTGCTCGCGGTGGGACAAGACGACGAGCCCGTCGAGCCCGATTACTTCATTGGTGCCATCCTGCTGACGGACGCCGGCGGTCAGGCGGACTGGAGGCGCGGCCGGCCACGCTTTCCGCGCACCCTCGCGATCGTGGACGGGCAGCAGCGGCTGATCACGCTGACCATTCTTGTTGCCGTCCTGCGAGACCTGGCTGCCGAAGACGGGGCCGGTGCCTACCCGGGGTTGGACGGCTTGATCACCATCGGAAGGTCCCCGGAGGGCGGTCACATCCACCGCCTGCAGCTCCGCGGCGCCGACCACGGCTTCATCGTGCAGCACGTGCTGAACCCTGACACATGCCGCACGGCCCCCGTGGCGAACGATCTCGAGCCCAGCTCGGAAGCCATTCTGGCGGTCCGAGATCATTTCGTGGCCGAACTGCAGACCCTGTCGCCCGCTGAGCGCCGCAGGCTGGTCGACTACCTGCTGAAACAGTGCCACGCCGTGGTGATCGTCACCAACGACATCGATCATGGACACCGCATGTTCTCGGTCCTCAACGACCGCGGGCGGCCGCTGGCGCGCAAGGACATCATCAAGGCGGAGGTTCTCGGCAGCATCGCTCCGGAACGGGCGGAGGCGATGCTCGCCGCATGGGCCGCGGCAGAGCGGCGCCTCGGCGACGAATTCGACGCCTTCTTCAGCCATTTGCGCGTGATCGAGGGCAAAGGCCGGCTGCCGATCATCGCCGGCATCCGTGCCGTTCGAGAGGCCGCCGGGGGCAGCGAGGCTTTCATGTCGAACGTGCTGCTTCCCTATGCGGAAGCCTTCGACATGATCTGCCGCGGTTGCCATGAGGGCGCACCCGAATCTGCCGAGATCACCCAGCGGCTGCGCTATCTCAATTGGCTCGGCAGCTCGGAGTGGGTGCCCTCCGCCATGAAATGGCTGAGCCTCTATCGCAGCGCCCCGGCGGAGATGCTCAGATTTCTCGAGCTGGTGGAGCCGTTCGCCTATTCATTGCGCCTGCTGTGCATCGGCGTTGGCAAGCGCACGACGCGCTTTGCAGGCGTGCTCTCGGCGATCGAGGACGGCACGCTTTTCGACCCGGAGCGATCTCCGTGCGTGCTGACGCGCGATGAGGAGCGCCACATCACATACAATCTGCGCAATCTCCACGAGCGGCACCCGCAGACCTGCAAGCTGGTTTTGCTGCGGCTCAATGACGAGATCGTCGGTACGCCGCAGAATTTCGATCCGGCGGACTGGACGGTGGAGCATGTCCTGCCGCAGAGCCCGGGCCGTAACGGCCAGTGGCGCGAGTGGTTTCCCGACAACGACGAGCGCGAGTTGCTGACGCAATCCCTCGGCAACCTCGTCCTCGTCCGCCGAACCCAGAACGACAAGGCCAGCAATCAGGACTTCAACCGCAAAAAAGCGATCTACTTCCGGCACGCGCAGGGCGAGATGCCGGCCATCACGCATGAGATCGAATCCGCCGACACGTGGACTCCGGCCCACATCCGCGAGCGCGAGCGGCGTTTCCTCGACATCCTCGCCCGCATCTGGCGGCTTGATCTGTCAGCGATGCAAGCTCGGGATGGCGAGGTTTATAGCACGCCACGCCGGCGCCGGCGGGCGGGATAATTCCGGTCGATTCTGGATCGTTCAATTCCCGCTGCCACCCTCCGGTGGTGCTGCGTTTTCATCCGGCGTCACAGGTGCGTTCGGTGATTCAAACGCCGGAGGCGCTGACGGGAACGCAGGCGGCGTGCCGAACGCGGGCGGCGCGCTGGGAAAAGCCGGTCCGCTACCGGGTGGCGGCCCGAACGAAGGCGGTGCACCAAACCCGCTCGGCCCGCCGGAGCCGAAGGTCGGAAGCTGGATTTCGATCTTGCTCGGATCGACTGTCGGTGCCGCACCCTTGTAGTGCGTCACTATGCCGGGGAAGGCGATGACCAGTCCCACCATGATCAACTGGATGACGACGAACGGCACAGCGCCCCAGTAGATCTGACCAGTGGTGACGGGCTCCGTCACCTTGCCGGTAATCTTGTCCACGAAGCGCTCGCGCGGCGCGACCGAACGCAGGAAGAAGAGCGCGAATCCGAACGGCGGATGCATGAAGCTCGTCTGCATGTTCACGCTCAGCATCACCCCGAGCCAGATCAGGTCGATGCCGAGCGTCTCCGCCGCAGGGACCAGCAGCGGAATGATGATGAACGCGAGCTCGAAAAAGTCGAGGAAGAAGGCCAGAACAAAAACGAGCACGTTGATGAAGATCAGGAAGCCGACTTCCCCCCCGGGCAGCGATGTCAACAGGTGCTCGACCCAGACGTGCCCGTTCACGCCGTAAAACGTCAGCGAAAAGATTCGCGCGCCGATCAGAATGAAGAGCACGAAGGCCGACAGCTTCGCCGTCGCTTCCGTCGCGGACTTCACGATGGCGAAGTTGAAGCGCTTTGGGTTGCGATCCGTGATGCGCTTGCCCAGCGCGAGAAGCATCGCGCCCACCGCACCCATGGCGCCGCCCTCGGTGGGCGTCGCGAGGCCGATAAAGATGGTGCCGAGCACAAGGAATACCAGGAACAGCGGCGGCACCATGACGAAGGTGACCTGCTGTGCCATATGCGACAGGAACCGGAGGCCGGTCACCTTGTCGATGAGCCAGTTCACCACGGCCACCGCGAACGCGAACAGGATCGCCACGGCCATCGTCAGGATGACGAAATCTGCGCCGCGGTATTCTGTCTCCCGCATCACGTACCAGCCGACCCCGGCCGATATGGCGGTGAGAATTGCCAGCGAAGCCAGCCCGCGCGACCCATTGGCTTCCTTGAAGCCGATCGCCTCCGGAGGCAGGCCGGGCAGTGATTTCGGCGAGAACAGGCTCACCAGCCCCACATAGCCAGCGTAAAGGCACGCCAGCACCAGACCGGGTACGAATGCCCCCTGGTACATATCGCCCACCGACCGGCCGAGCTGATCCGCCATGACGATGAGCACGAGCGAAGGCGGAATGATCTGGGCGAGCGTTCCCGATGCTGCGATCACGCCGGTTGCGACGCGCCGGTCATAGCCGTAGCGCAGCATGATCGGCAGAGAGATCAGTCCCATGGAGATCACGGACGCGGCCACCACGCCCGTCGTGGCGGCCAGAAGTGCGCCGACAAAAATAACCGCGAATGCGAGCCCGCCCCGCACGGTCCCGAAAAGCTGGCCGATGGTATCGAGCAGGTCCTCGGCCATGCCTGAACGTTCGAGAATAAGCCCCATGAAGGTGAAGAACGGAACGGCTAGCAGCGTGTCGTTGTTCACGATGCCGAAAATGCGTTCCGGCAGAGACTGGAGCAGCGGCCAGGACAGGTTGATGGCGCCATCGGAAAGCGGGGCAAGCTCGACGCCGATGACAAAAAAGAGAAGGCCCACGGCCCCCAGCGAGAAGGCAACCGGATACCCAAGGAGCAGAAAAAAAACGAGCGCCACAAACATGATCGGCGCGATGTTCTCTGCCATGAATGCCGCCATCTATTCAGTCTCCCCCTGGGCGCCCCTGGTGTTGTGAGCCATCTGCTTCGCGCGGCGAAAGCTGTCCGCCTGATGCGGGCGGTAAACGCCTAACCTGTCGACCTAACTCGATTGGGCGCCGTCTTCCAGCAGCCGCTTGGCCTCAGCCTCGGCCGCAGCGTAATGGCCCCCTCCTGAGGGCGCTTCTTCGAGATGGCCGCTCATGATTGCGATGCGCTTGATGAGCTCGGAGATGCCCTGCAGCAGCAGCAGAGCGAAACCCAATACGACGAGCAGTTTCGGCGGATAGAGCGGCAATCCGCCGGCGTTTGAGGATTGCTCGTTTTGCTCCCAAGAGCGCAGGAAGAAAGGAACGGAAGTGTAAAGAATCACGAGACACATAGGCAGCAGAAACAGCGTATGCCCTATGAGCTCGATGACGTTACGGGTGGAGCGGGAAAGCTGGCTGTTGACGATATCGATGCGGATGTGCTCGTTCGACGAAAGGGTCCAGGCTGCGCAGAGGAGGAACACTGCGCCAAACAGCCACCACTGCAGCTCGAGCCAGGCGTTCGAACTGGTGTCGAAGAGCTTGCGGACAGTGGCGTTGCCGGCGCTGATGAGGATGGCGGCGACGACCAGCCAGGCCACCCATCTGCCGATCCATCCAGTCAAGCGATCGACCGTGCGACTGAACGCCAGTAGTCCCTTCATCCCTCGAACCTCCGACCGATATAGTTTTTTAGCATTGCAGTGCCCTCGCCGGTTGATTGCGTGTATAGCGGGGCCGATGAGCGAGTCCAGCGACTCAACTGCCGCGTCGGATGAGCGGGTTGGCGCCCGGGGGATGGATTGGCGTTTCTGCGCCTTGCGCCGAAGGAGAAGAACATGTCCGTGACGAAGGATCAGGTCCTGGAAGAGCTCCGCCGCGTGAAGGGGCCGGATCTCGAGGGGAATATCGTCGATCTGGGCCTTGTCTCGGAAATCCTGATCAAGGACCAGCGCGTCTACTTCTCGATCACCGTGCCCGTCGAGCGAGCCAACGAGCTCGAGCCACTGCGCCAGGCCGCCGAGAAGGTGGTCAAAGACATCCCTGGCGTGTCCGGCGTGACGGCGGTGCTGACAGCTGAAACGAAAGGGGGCGGCTCGGCTCCGTCAGCCGGGGCGAACGGCAGCCGGAACGTCGTGGAGCATCCGCGCGTGCAGCAGGCGCGCGCCGCGCAGGCAGGATCCGGCGGGGCGCGTCCGCAGGCGGGCAGTGGCCGCCAGGTGGCGGGCGTGCCGGGCGTGAAGCACCTGATCGCGGTCGCCTCCGGCAAGGGTGGCGTCGGCAAATCGACGACCGCCGTCAACCTCGCGCTGGGCTTCCGCGCCATCGGCCTGAAGGCCGGCATTCTCGATGCGGACATTTACGGACCGTCCCAGCCGCGCCTTCTCGGCCTGACGGGCCGGCCGCAGGTGGTTTCGGGAACGACGCTGAGGCCCATGCAGGGCTACGGCCTGCAGGTGATGTCGATGGGCTTCCTCGTCGACGAGGGCACGCCGATCATCTGGCGCGGGCCGATGGTCGTCTCCGCGCTGAACCAGATGCTGCGCGAGGTCGCCTGGGACGATCTCGACGTGATGGTGATCGATATGCCTCCGGGCACCGGCGACGTGCAGCTCACCATGGCCCAGCAGGTGCCGCTTTCCGGTGCCGTCATCGTCTCCACACCGCAGGACCTGGCACTGATCGATGCCCGCAAGGGCCTCAACATGTTCCGCAAGGTGGACGTGCCTGTCCTCGGCATCATCGAGAACATGAGCTACTTCATCTGCCCGAACTGCGGTGAGCGCTCGGACATCTTCGGCCACGGCGGCGCGGAGAACGAGGCGGAGAAGCTCGGCATCCCGTTCCTCGGTGCCGTGCCGCTGCACATGGAGATCCGCTCGCGCTCCGACGCGGGCCAGCCGATCGTGGCCACCAACCCGGACAGTCCGCACGCGCAGGTATATCGCGAGATTGCCGCCAAGGCCTGGGCGGAGGTGCAGGCCGCGCAGGGCAGCCGCGTCAAGCCGCCGAAGCTCGAGGTCAGCCCGAACCAGGACGCCCTGGCCGTAACTTTCGAGGACGGCGAGGGCTACGAGCTTTCCGCCGAAATGCTGCGCGTCATGAGCCCGTCCGCCGAGGTGCAGGGGCATAGCCCGGATCAGCGCGTCACGGTTGCCCGCAAGCGGCACGTCAAGATCAAGGAGCTGCGGCCCGTCGGGAACTACGCGGTGCGGATCGTCTTCGATGACGGTCATGACACCGGCCTTTACGCCTGGTCCTATCTGCAGATCCTCGGACGCGAGAAGGAGCTGCGATGGGCTGGCTACCTGCGCGAGTTGGAGCAGAAGGGACTGAGCCGCGGCTGATTTCGACCCGAACCCAGTGCCTGTAGCCCGTCGCCAGCTGCGTATCTCCTATGCGCGGGCACTTCCTGTCTTGCGCATTCGGCGATGACTGCGTTCAGTTTGCGTTGCTGTCCGGAGGAATGGCTGCGTCGCGCCGACCCCAGCCCCAGGCGCCTCAGGCCAAGGACGAGGTGATGAAAGACGGGATCGACCCGGCCGACGAGATCGTGCTGCCCTACGAGAACCCGCCCGCACCCGGCGAGGTGATCGAGGTCGTGCGCGGCCTGCTCTGGGCCAGGATGCCGCTGCCCGTCCGCCTCGATCACGTTAACATCTGGCTGCTCGAAGAGGCAGACGGCTGGACGGCCGTCGATTGCGGGCTCGACACGGCCGAGACCCGGCAAGCATGGGACCGACTGGCTGCGGGCCCATTGCGGGGCAGGCCGGTCCGGCGTCTCGTCGCCACCCACGGTCATGTGGACCACATTGGACTCGCCGGCTGGATCACAAGCCGCTTTCAGGCCCCATTTCATGCCACGCGAGAAGCCTGGCTGTGGTCGCGAGTCACGTTCGCCGCGCGCGACGAGCCCACCAGCGCCGAAGCTCTCGAATTCCTGCGCAGCCATGGCTGTGATCCGAAGCACGTCGAGGCCTACGCCCGCAACCGCGGGCCGTTGCTGAAGCTCTTCAGCGATCCGCCCAAGGCGCATTACCGTCTGCGGGACGGTGACGTATTCGACATGGGCCGCCGGAGCTGGCGCATTCTGACTGCCGACGGCCACGCGGACGAGCACGCATCGTTCGTGGAGGTCGACGGCAAGATCCTGATCGCCGGCGACCAGATCCTGCAGCGGATTTCGCCAGTGGTCGGCGTGTTCTCCGGCGAGCCCCGGGCCGATCCCCTGACTGATTATCTCGATTCGCTGGAACGGTTCCGCGGCCTGCCTGCGGATACGCTCGTTCTCCCGTCGCACGGTCTTCCGTTCCGGGGCCTCGATGCCCGGCTGGATCAGCTCGCACATCATCACGACCGTCGGCTCGCGCTGGTGCTCGACGCGCTCAATCAGCCGCAGACCGCGACGGAGTGCTCACACGTGTTGTTCGCCAGGGCGATGGCCGAAGGGCAATGGTATCTCGCGCTCGCAGAGACGCTCGCCCATTTGCACCGCCTCGTCACGGTCGGGGCGGCGCGCCGTCAGATCGATGGCAACGGCGTCATTCGATTCGAGCAAGCATAGAGCAGGAGTGCTGCCGAGCTTGCTTCAATCCAGAAGCAGGCTGTCGTCGGCGAGCTCGCGGCCGCGTAGGCGGGCGAACTCGGCGAGGAGGTCCGGGACGTCGAGGCCCGCGCGTGCCTCGCCCTCCACGTCGAGCACGACCTTGCCCTCGTGCAGCATGACGGTGCGGTCGCCCATGTCGAGAGCCTGTCGCATGGAATGCGTGACCATCAGGGTCGTCAGCCGCTGCTCGGTCACGATCCGCTTGGTGAGGTCCAGCACGAAATCGGCCGTCTTGGGATCGAGCGCGGCCGTATGCTCATCCAGCAGCAGTACCTGCGTCGGGCAGAGTGTCGCCATCATAAGACTGACGGCCTGACGCTGACCGCCCGACAGCAGCCCGACTTTGTCACCGAGACGGTTTTCAAGGCCAAGCCCCAGGGCCCGCAGCCTTGCCCGGAAGTCCTCGCGCGAGCGCCGGTCGATTGCGCGCCGGAGACCGCGGCGGCGCCCGCGCGCAGCGGCCAGCGACAGGTTCTCCTCGATGGTCAGGGACTCGCACGTTCCTGCCAGCGGGTCCTGAAAAACGCGCGCCACCAGTGAGCTGCGCCGCGGCGACGGCCATCGCGTCACGTCCACGCCATTGATCAGAATGCGCCCGGCGAGCGGAACGACCTCTCCGGCAACAGCATTGAGCAGGGTCGACTTTCCGGCGCCATTCGAGCCGATGACGGCTATGAACTGTCCGGCCGGGATCTCGAGATCGAGCCCCCTCAGCGCCCGGGTTTCCATCGGCGTGCCGAGATGGAAGGTGACCGTCAGACCTTCAACGCGGATCATAGTGGCGCCCGCCTCCAGCGGGCGGTAGCAAACTTCGACTTGAGGCTGTTCCTCGCCCCCGGCAGCACCAGTGCGACGGTGACGAGAATAGCCGTGACGAGGTTGAGGTCCGACGCTTGCAGACCGAGGAAGTCGCTATTGAGAGCGACGGCGACTGCGAGGCGATAAACAACGGACCCCGCGACGCAGGCCGCAGCCCAGACCAGCACGGACCGCGTGCCGAACAGCGCTTCCCCGACGATCACAGCCGCGAGCCCGACCACGATCGTGCCGGTGCCCAGCGTGACATCGGCAAAACCGTTCATCTGTGCGAAGAGCGCGCCCGCCAGCGCGACCAGCCCGTTGCTGATCGCCATCCCCACGTAGGTCGCGTGCCGCGTATCGACGCCCTGCGCACGCGCCATCCGCGGGTTGGCGCCGGTTGCGCGCATCGCGAGGCCGTAATCGGAAGCCAGGAATCGCGCCACAAGGAGGACGGCAGCAACGGCCACGACACCGGCAGCGATGGGCTTCACGTAAAGCATCTGAAGCCCTAGCTCATCGAAGCGCGACAGCAGCGTCGGCTCGGCAATGATCGCTACATTCGGCCGTCCCATGATGCGCAGGTTGATCGAGTAGAGCGCAATCATGGTGAGGATGCTGGCCAGCAGATGCAGGATACCGAAGCGGATGTTCAGGAATGCCGTCACCAGCCCGGCAAGGCATCCGCCGATCACCGCAACAATCGTAGCGGTGTACGGGTCCATCCCGCTCACAATCAGCGATGCGGTGAGAGCCGCGCCGAGCGGAAAGCTGCCGTCCACGGTCAGGTCCGGGAAGTCGAGAACCCGGAACGACAGAAACACGCCGAGCCCGACGAGCCCGAACACGAGGCCGATCTCGATGGCGCCCAGGAAGGCGACAAGATTCATGGCGTGATGGGTCTCCGGCGCTGACTGCTACTCGCCGCCGCGCGCTACGCAAATGGACTAGCCCGGCCCAGCCGCCGCCTGCAAGACCGGAAAGGGAGCCGCGACCGCCGCACTCAGCAAGGCTCAGCAGTTACGGCCATCGGCGCGGGCGCGTAGCGTCCGGAAGGGACTACCTCACCACTTCCTTGGCTCGCGCAATGACGCCCTCGGGAATGGTGACACCCATCTTCTCAGCCGCGCTGACGTTGACATAGAGCTCGGTCGTCGCAATGCCTTCGACGGCGATGTCGCCGGGCTTCTCGCCCTTGAGCACGCGCAGCACGATTTTACCCGTCTGCCGGCCGACATCATAGTAGTTGAACCCGAGCGCGGCCACGGCGCCCCGCGGCACCGAATCCGTATCGGCGGCGTAAACCGGCATCTTGTTCTCAACGCCCACACGGATCACTGCCTCGAGAGCAGAGACGATGGTGTTGTCGGTGGGAATGTACATCGCGTCGGCCTTGCCGATCAGGCTTTGCGCCGCCGACAGCACGTCGGAGGACCGCGTTGCAGGCGCCTCGACGATCTCCAGCCCCAGCGGGCCGGCTTCCTGTTTCAGAAGATTGAGCAGCGACAGCGAGTTGGCTTCACCCGGGTTGTGCGGCACGCCGATGCGCTTCGCGTCCGGTGTGATCTCCTGAATAAGCTCGAGATGTTTGCGGATCGGCGAAAGGTCCGTGACGCCGGTGACGTTGGCGCCCGGTTTCTCCGCGTTCGGCACGAGCTTCGCGCCGACGGGATCGGTCACCGCCGTAAAGACGACCGGAATGTCCTTCGTTGCCGCTACGACAGCCTGCGCCGAAGGCGTGGAGATCGGCACGATCACGTCCGGCCCCTCGCCGATCAGCTTGCGCGCGATCTGCGCCGCGGTGGTCGGATTGCCCTGGGCGCTCTCGTACTCGAAGCGGAGAGTCTTTCCGGGCTCGTAACCGTTGGCCTTGAGCTCGTCGCGCACGCCGTCCCGCGCGGCATCGAGCGCCGGATGCTCGACGATGGCGGTCACCGCCACGTACGCCTCATCCTGCGCGCCGGCGGCGGCAACAAAGCTGACGGAAGCAGCTGCGAGCGCGGCGAAGCCTAGCAAGCCCCTGAACGAGAGTGGCATCTGATCATCCTCCCGAGCCGAACGAAACACATTAACCCTGTCAGTTCAGCGCAAAATGCCGACCGGCCTTTCCGCCGTCAAGCTGAGCGGCGCATCCCATTTGCCCGGCTACCTGAGGTTGATCGATAGTCCGAACACGGTGGCCAGGACACCGGCCAGAATGCCGGCGAGCGGCGGCAAGAAAAAGGACGACACCAGCCGCAGACCGACGAACGGCCAGCCCATGATCGGGCTCTCGTAGGATATCACGCGGTGAAACGCATAGACCGACCAACCCGTTATCAGTGCGATCACCTGCGGGCCGCCGGCGCCCTGATGGGCGAACAGAATGGCGATCGGGAAGGAGACGATCGGTCCGCCTGGCATGAACCCGCCGAGCACCGAGGCGGCCATGATGCCGAGCAGGCCGGAGTCCGCCCCCAAGATGGCGGCAATGGTCTCTTCCGGGATGAGCTCCGACACGCACGAGGCTGCCACCAACGCGAAGGGCAGCCTTACGAGAATGCGCATGATCTCCTGGCGCGCGAACGTAGTAGCGCGCGGCACCATCTGCCGGTCCTTGCGCCAGGCATAGATCGCGACCGGTATGGTCACGGCCAGGAGGATCAGGAACGACCCGAGCACTACTCGCCTCCCCCCGAAATACGCGTTCGGCCAATGGGCAGGTCAGGCACAAAGCGCATGAGAAAGCGCGCGATCAAGCCCGCAGCAATCGGCAGTGGCAGACTCGCCAGCATGCGGGCGAACACGAAGTCGGAGCCGAGCAGCGGCAGTTCCCAAATCACGAGGCGGTGCAGCCCGAGAACCGACCACGCCGTGAGATACGCGACGACCGCGCCGATATCGGCGCCGGCCAGCGCCAGGGCATAGACGATCGGGAAGGCGGCGAACGGCCCTCCCGGCGTCGCCGCACCAAGTGCGGTCGCCAGCACCAGCCCGCGCCAGCCGGACCGGGCGCCCAGCACCGGCGCGATGCGCTCGGGATCTGACAGCTCCTTTACCAGCCCGCCGAGGAACAGCCCGACAACGATCATCGGCGTGACCGTGATCAGGAGCGATGCGGATTGCGTTGCGGCCCGGGTGAGCGCCTCCGTGCCCTCCAGCCAGGCAACCAGCAGTGCCGAGGCGCCAGCCAGCAGCACGAAGAACCATGCCGCCCGGTCGAACAGGGGGCGCTCCTCGTCTGGCTCATCCTCGTATTCTGGCTGGGGGCGGTGCTGCGGAGCTTCGTTCATTGGTATCGCTGTCGCGCTCTCCTTGGCAGATAGCGTCGCCCATGTCACGGGGGCGCAACCTGCCGCCCTTTCGCGAGGAGCGCAACCAGCGGACCCGGCCGGGGCGCGAGCAGGTCAGTAAGAGCTCACGATCATCACCAACACTGACGTGCGGGGGAATGCCTGCTCCTTTGAGGCCCGGGCCGGGTCTTGAGCGCGAGTTTGGCGCGAACCCCGGCCTGGCGGCTGTTCTATGCGGAACAACACGGGGTACCTGCGGTCAGGTTCCACTTAACGGCGAGCGGTTGGCAGCAGCTCATCAGTTGGCTTAGGATCGCTCAGGCAAACCGCAGGAGGACTTATGCGCGCGTTCCTCAGCCTGTTCCTGCCTGCTGCTACGGTGGTTTCATCCCTGCTGGTGGCCATTGTACCGGCTCACGCCGTCGCTCCGGACCAATGCCTCGCGCTCGCTGATCACCAGCCGCGGCCCATTCCCCAGCGGGTTTCATTCAGGCTCGCCCAGCTCAAGGCCTTCGAGGTTCGGGTCTCCTACATCGGACACTCGACGTTTCTCATCGAAAGCGCGGGCGGCGTGAAGATCGCTACCGACTACAATGATTATGTGCGCCCCGCCGCGGTGCCCGACGTCGCCACCATGAACCGGGCGCATTCCTCACACTACACGCTCAATCCCGATCCCCGCATCGAGCACGTGCTGCGCGGGTGGAGCAACGAAGGCGCCGCAATCCATGACCTCACCGTGCTTGATGTGCGCGTCCGTAACGTGCCGACGAACATCCGCACATGGGACGGCGGGACCATGGAGTATGGCAACTCGATCTTCGTGTTCGAGATCGCCGGACTGTGCATCGCGCACCTCGGGCATCTTCACCACACGCTGACGACGCAGCAGCTCGCGCAGATCGGCCAGATGGACGTCGTGCTCGTGCCGGTCGACGGCAGCTATACGCTCGACCTCGAAGGAATGCTGGAGGTGCTCAAGGCCCTCAAGGCGCCGCTGATGATCCCGATGCACTACTTCTCGAGCTTCACGCTCAACCGGTTTCTCGCGTATGTCGAGGATTCCTTCGAGATCGTCCGGCAGGAGGTGCCGACCACCGTGATCTCGCGGCCAACATTGCCGTCCACGCCGCAGGTGCTGGTTCTGCCGGGCGGGTGAACGCTGGAAGCCCTTGCGCGAGCGGAGACAATCAGCGCCAGTTGTTCAGGAAGGCTTCCGCCCAGGTCTGTCGTCTCCGGCGCGCGGCGCGCACACGCCGCCTCCGCCGACGCGGCCTCGTGCTCGTTCTCGTTCTCGACCTCGGCCGGGGCTCTGAGCCCGCAGTCGACACCACGACGAAATCGCCCGGTGTCTGATGCTTCCGCGACGTCGAGGGCTCGTCGGTTACGACGAGCGTAGACCCGGCGTGCAGCGCGCGGCTCATTGCAAGGGCGCTCGAGCGGTCCTCGAACGAGACCTGGTCGAGCAGCTCGTCGCCGTGCCAGGATACGAGGTGCCGCTCCCGACGCGAGCGGCCGATGCCGAACGCCAGCCACACCAGCCCCTCGCCCGTCGGAGCCGTGCCGGTGAGCGAATAGACATGCGTGCCGATGCGGCTGTTCGGCTGCAAGAACCGGACCCGTGCCACATGCTCCGGCACGCCGTCGCGCAGCAGCACCGCGTTTCGGCTGGCGCGGGAGATGATGACGGCGACATGGCCGGCATCCGGTGTCCCGGCCAACAAATGGAAGGGACGTTGGGCGACCGGCTGGATCATGCGATTTGCCGCCTCGTAGACCGGCACGATCGGGAACAGCGCACCGGAATTCACGACATCCATGGGCACGGTTCGCTGCCGCGCCAGGATCACCACAGCGCCGGGAGACACGATGCTGTCGAGCAGCCGCGCGAAGGCAGACGGGAGGCGAATGCAGCCGAGGGATGCCGGATAGCGCTGCACATTGTTCGCGTGCAGCGCCATCCCGGTCCAGGAGAGGTTGGCGGCTTCGCTTCCGCTCTGCTCGCGGTCAGTGATCGCGAAGATGCCTGTCGGCGTCCGCCGCCCGCGACGGCCGACGTGACAGGTGGAAATACCGACCAGCACGCCGGCCTTGTAAACGTGAACCAACCGGTCCCGCAGGGACGCAACGATCGTAACGGGACCATCCTCCGGCTGGGACGGCTCCCAGACGAACTGGCCCGGCTTCAGACCTGTCCGGTTGACGAAACGCCGCGCTTCCGCGTGCTGCGCCCAGGACGGGACCAGCACGGCCGCAAGACTCGCACCCAGCATTTCGCGTCGCGTGAGCGACATCGCCAGTTCTCCTGGTCGTGCAAGATATGCACACGCCCCTATTCCCCACGCTCGTGTGGAGACTACGCGATTCGCTGACTACGTGTAACGAAGATACTGAACACGCAATGGTTGCGCGGAATGCGCATAGCATCGCCTCGCAGCCCCGCGAGGTCGACTCGGCGCAGTTCAGTTAGCGTTAAATGGGCAGGCTGGCGCGGAGCTTATCAGCGGCGCCGATGATGCGGGCGATAGCCCCCGCCCCCTGGCGGCGGAGCTGCCCGGGTGTCCTTGTGCCGGAAATTGATGCGACCCTTGGTCAAGTCGTAGGGCGTCATCTCCACGGTGACGCGATCCCCGGCGAGGATGCGGATCCGATTCTTCTTCATTCGTCCCGATGTATAGGCGACGACTTCATGGCCGTTGTCGAGCAGAACGCGGCACCGCGCATCCGGCAGGACTTCGGAAACAACGCCTTCGAACTCCAGAACCTCTTCTTTCGCCATAATTCTCCCTTCAGCGCCAGATCGCCCGACGCATTCAACCCCCGGCACCCGCGGGCGCCAGGGGGCAATACCCATTTGACCGTCGCGTCGATCAGGAAACGCGCAGATTCACGGCCGACGTCTTACCGTTCCGGCCGCGCTCGAGCTCATAAGAAACCCTCTGACCTTCTCTCAAGGTCGACAGCCCTGCCCGCTCAACGGCCGAGATGTGCACGAACACATCTGAACCACCTTCTTCCGGCTGAATGAAGCCGTAGCCCTTCTGGCCGTTGAACCACTTCACCGTACCTGTCGCCATCTCACTTCTCGCATACCTAAGCCGACCTCAGGGCCCAGTCCCCGAGACCATCAAATAACGCTTTGGGGACTTTGGTTATGCGGCCCTTGCAGCCGCTGTCGTATGCGCTCCAAGCGAATTCGATGAAGGTATATGAACCTACGGCGCGGCAAACGCAAGAAGGACCGCTATCGTTGCATCAACCGATTCGGCCGATTTCGGCATCGACCCAAGCGAGGACGTCATGATGCGAGCGACGGGCCTGCAAAGCTCAGGCATGGGTTTTCTCGCCGGCGGCATGGCCGTCCTGACAGCCCATCAGCTCGTTGTTTATGGGCTTTTCGCCATTGGCCTCATCGATGTCGAGGCCTGGTCGACCGAGCCCGTCGGGCCGCTCGGCGTGGCGGCCGTGCTCAGCAGCGCTTTTTGGGGCGGTATTTGGGGAGCGGTTTTTGCACTCATAGCCAGCCGGCTGCCGGGCGCGAGCCTGTGGAGAAAAGGCCTGGTGTTCGGGCTCGTGTTCCCTCTCGTCATTGGCGCGTGGATCGTCGTTCCACTCATAAAGAGCGAGCCGTTTTTCGCCGCCCTTTCCGCGCCCCGTCTGCTCGCGGGCGTGCTTGTTCACGCCGCCTATGGCGCCGTGCTCGGGGCCATTTACGGACAGCTCCTGCACCGCTGATGACTTGACTTCTGCGGTCTGAGGCAGCGGCAGCGAAAGCTTGTCTGCGGGCTTCAACCCGACCGTGCAAGCCGTCGATCGCCACCGGAACCTTCCACATTTACGCGAGTTGCAGATGCGGTTCGCGACAAGTGGAGAGACGTCGATGACAGCCAGACGAGCCGGCAAAATGACGGTCGAAGAGGCCGGTCGAAAAGGGGGCGAGGCAACATCGAACGTCCACGGTCGCGGGTTCTACGAGGAAATCGGCCAAAAGGGCGGAGCAGCCCGCCGCGGTCAGCTCGGCCGCGAGGGCTATTCGGCGCTCGGCCGCAAAGGCGGCGAGGCGACCAGCACGAAACACGGCTCCGGATTCTATGCTGAAATCGGCAGGAAAGGCGGTGAAGCCGTCAGCCGCAACCGCGAGCACATGAGCCAGATCGGGCGCAAGGGAGGTGAGGCGCGGGCCGAAAGAGGCGTCGAACCTCGCACTCGCGAGCGTCAGTAATCGAAGGAGAACAGCAATGGCCAGGGGCATCGGAGGCATCTCGCCCGCCAACATGCAGAAATTCTTGGCAGGCGTGTCTTACCCCGCCAGCAAGGACGACCTCGTCTCGACCGCGCGTCGGAACAAGGCACCGGATGAGATCTTGAACATGATCGAGCGGCTGCCTGATGGGGAGTTCGGAGGACCGCAGGAGGTGCAGAGAGCCTATGGCGACATCACGTGATGACGCGACCCGAAAAACGGGATGCGGCATCACTCTTTGTATTGCGTCAAAAGAATTGGGTGTGTCATGGCTAAAAGCAGGTCTGACGGTGGCAAAATGACCGTGGAAGAGGCAGGCCGTCGAGGTGGTGCGGCTACAGCTCAGGCGCGCGGTCGCGAATTCTACAAGGAGATTGGCCGCAAGGGCGGAGAGGCCCGGCGTGGCAAGCTCGGCTCGGAGGGCTACCGTGAGCTTGGCCGCAAAGGCGGTGCGGCGACATCACAAAAGCGCGCTCCCGTTCGTGAGTCAGAACATCTCGCTGGCATCGGCCAGACGCAGGAGGCTATCGCAGCTGACGGCGGCCAGGCACCGGCGCTCTCGGATACCGGTGATCTCTCCCTCGACCAGGAAGATGCGGTCGACTCTGCAGAACCCGTGAGCGGGAGCTGAAAAACAGGGCAAAGCCCTACCCCCATCGGCTTAACCTCGAAGCGGCGTCATCCGGAAAGTTGGCTGGCGCCGTTACCTCTTTCGCAGACACCCCGCGCAACCGGCTATTTTGTTTCTGGCCGCATAGTACCTGCGCGTTTTGCCCATCAAATTTGCAGCATCATGTCGCGTTAGCGGCTCACCCCTTTTTGCCGGTCAATGGCGTTCGTCATCTAGTATGCGCATCGATCGCAAGCGAGGGCGTAGCTTCAATTCGGCTGTCCGGAGGAATGTCGAATGAGTGAAGCGTCATCAATCCGCCGGGCCAGATTCAGCGTGCCCCTCGCGCGAGCCGGATGAAATGGTGCTGAGAGAAAGCGCTGATGCACCATGTGGGACGAGATACTCTTCTATGTTGCAGTCGGATTTGCCGCCCAGGTCATCGACGGCGCACTCGGCATGGCTTACGGGGTGACCGTCTCGTCGGTACTGATCAGCACAGGCGTGCCTCCTGCCGTTACAAGTGCCTGTGTACATGCGGCCGAAGTTTTCACCACCGGCACTTCAGGTCTTGCCCATTGGTTTGCGGGTAATATCGATCGCCGTTTGATATTGCGGCTGGTGCTGCCCGGCATGGTCGGGGGTGCAATCGGCGCTTACGTCTTGTCGAATGTGCCGGGCGAAATGATCCGGCCGTGGGTCAGCGCCTATCTTCTTGTCCTTGGTCTGATCATCTTGTGGAAGGCGTTCCGGCGGTCGCAGCCCGCGAGAACTCCGAAGTCCGTGGCGCCACTCGGCTTTTTTGGCGGCATGCTGGATGCGATGGGCGGAGGCGGCTGGGGTCCGCTGGTCACATCAACGCTGCTTGGCTACGGAGCGGCACCGCGCACGGTCATCGGCTCGGTCAACCTGACCGAGTTCTTCGTGACGTTGACGATATCGGCCACGTTTTTCGCCACCATCGGTCTTTCATTATGGCCGATCATTGCGGGCTTGATTGTTGGTGGCGTGCTGGCAGCCCCATTTGCGGCTCTGGCCGTACGATATCTACCCCCTCACGTACTGATGGTGATCGTAGGGTGCGTAGTGGTGGTATTGAGTGCCAGCACGATTTTGAGGGCGGTTTCGGAATAAAAAAATTGACCCACTGCGAGCCTTGGATGCCCGACATTTCGCGCGCCGGAGACGGGCCTAATTCTCCTCCATCTTCAATGCTGCAATAAACGCCTCTTGCGGAATTTCCACCTTGCCGAATTCCCGCATCTTCTTCTTGCCCGCTTTCTGCTTCTCCAGAAGTTTCCTCTTTCGAGTAATGTCGCCGCCGTAGCACTTGGCGAGGACATCCTTGCGCAGGGCACGGATGGTTTCGCGGGCGATGATGCGCCCGCCGATGGCGGCCTGGATCGGGATCTGGAAGAGGTGCGGCGGGATCAGGTCTTTCAGCTTTTCGCACATCGCCCGGCCGCGCTGCTCGGCTCGGGTGCGGTGGACGATGATGGAAAGCGCGTCAACCGGCTCGCCATTGACCAGGATCGACATCTTGACGAGGTCGTTCTCCTCGTATCCGATCATCTGGTAGTCGAACGAGGCGTAGCCGCGGCTGACGGATTTCAGGCGGTCGTAAAAGTCGAATACCACCTCGTTGAGCGGCAGCTCGTAAACGAGCATGGCGCGGCTGCCCGCATACGTGAGGTTCTTCTGCCGTCCGCGGCGATCCTGACACAGCTTCAGCACGGCGCCGAGATACTCGTCCGGCACGAGGATCGTCGCTTCGATCCACGGCTCCTCGATGTGATCGATCTTGACCGGGTCCGGCATGTCGGCCGGATTGTGCAGCTCGATGCGCGTCCCGTCCGTCATATACACGTGATAAATGACGCTCGGCGCCGTCGTGATGAGATCCATCCCGAACTCGCGTTCGAGCCGTTCGGTGATGATCTCGAGGTGCAGAAGGCCGAGAAAGCCGCACCGGAACCCGAAGCCCAGCGCCGCCGAGGTCTCGGTCTCGTAAGTGAAGCTGGCGTCATTGAGCCTGAGCTTGGCCATCGCCTCGCGCAGGTCCTCGAAGTCCGCGGCATCGACCGGGAAGAGGCCGCAGAACACCACTGGCTGTACGGGCTTGAAGCCGGGCAGCGGCTCGGGCGTAAGGCTCTTCTCGTCGGTGATCGTGTCGCCGACGCGCGTATCGGCGACCTCCTTGATGCCGGCGGTAAAGAAGCCGATCTCGCCGGGGCCGATCTCGGCCAGCATCTCCTGCTTCGGCCGGAACACGCCGACCCGCTCCACCTGGTAGCTGCCGCCGGACGCCATCAGCTTGATGCGCTGGCTCTTCTTCAGCACGCCTTCCATGACGCGCACGAGCACTATGACGCCGAGGTAGGCGTCATACCAGCTGTCGACGAGAAGGGCCTTGAGCGGCTTGTTGCGCTCTCCCTTGGGCGGCGGCAGCTTCTCGACGATGGCCTCCAGCACGGCTTCCATGTTGAGGCCGGTTTTGGCGGAAACAGGGATGGCATCAGAAGCGTCGAGGCCGATCACGTCCTCGATCTGCTGCTTGATGCGATCCGGATCAGCCGCCGGGAGGTCGACCTTGTTGAGAACGGGGAGGATCTCGAGGTCGTTGTCGAGGGCCTGATAGACGTTGGCGAGCGTCTGCGCCTCGACGCCCTGAGAGGCGTCGACGACGAGAATGGCGCCCTCGCAGGCGGCGAGCGAGCGGGAGACCTCGTAGGCGAAGTCCACGTGGCCTGGCGTGTCCATCAGGTTCAGCTGATAGGTGTTGCCATCCTTGTGCCGGTAGTCGAGCCGGACGGTCTGCGCCTTGATCGTGATGCCGCGCTCGCGCTCGATATCCATCGAGTCGAGGATCTGCTGCTTCATCTCGCGGTCGGCGACGTTGCCGCACAGCTGGATCAGCCGGTCGGACAATGTCGACTTGCCGTGGTCGATGTGGGCGATGATCGAAAAATTTCGGATCAGGGATGTGTCGGTCATGCCGGGCTAGATAGCACCCGGCCCGCGGCCGCAAAAGGGGCGCGGCGCGGTGTCAGATGATGGCCGCACGCACCCGGGCCGTAACCCACTCGCTGACGAGGACCGTGGCCAGGATCATCAGAAGGATCACCGTCACCTGCGGCCAGGCCAGCACGTTGAGCGATGCCTCGAGCGCCAGCCCCAATCCGCCGGCGCCGACCAGGCCCAGCACCGTCGACTCGCGGATGTTGATGTCCCACCGGAACACGCAGATGGTGGCGAACGCCGGCAGCAGCTGTGGCACCATGCCATAGGCCATCACCTGCGCCGGGCTGGCCCCTGTCGCACGAACGGCCTCCACCTGGCTCTCGTCGATCTCCTCGATGGCCTCGTAGAGCAGCTTGCCGATGAAGCCAATCGAGCGCAGCGCGATGGCAATGATGCCGGCGAACACACCGGGACCCAGGATCGCGACCAGCAACAGGCCCCAGATGAGCGAGTTGATGGAGCGCGAGGAAACGATGATCAGCAGCGCAATGGGCCGGATGAAGACGGCGCTCGGCGTGGTGTTCCGGGCGGCCAGAAAGGCGAGCGGCGTCGCCAGCACGATCGCCAGCGCCGTGCCCAGCGTGGCGATGTTGAGCGTGTCCCACAGCGGCAGCCAGAGATTGTTGACGTAGGACCAGCGCGGCGGCAGCATACGCCCGAAGATGTCGGCGGCCTGGCGGGGAGCGTCCTCGACGAACGCCCAGATGGTGTTGGCGTTCATCACCCGCCAGCAGAAGACCGTCAGCGCGACGAGCGCAAGCCAGCCGAACCAGACAGCAATCTGCTGCGACCGCGTCCTCAGCCGCCAGGTGGCAGGTTGGCCTGCGGATGTCGTGACGACCGGCATGCTACTGCGTCCACTTCCGGATGAAGCTGGAGAAGTACTCGCAGCCCATGACAATAGCGATGATGATGATCAGGATCGCGGCCGCGCTGTCGAACTCGTAGCGGTCGAGAGCCGTGTTGAGCGTGGCACCGATGCCGCCGGCACCGACGATCCCGACCACGGCCGATTCGCGGAAATTGATATCGACGCGGTAGAGCGACAGCCCGATCAGCCGCGGTTTCACCTGGCTCGAGACGGCATAGTCGATCACCTGCCAGAAGCTCGCCCCGGTCGCCCGGATCGCCTCGACCTGCACGGGGTCGATTTCCTCGATGTCGTCGGCCAGCAGCTTGGCGAGGAAACCGACCGTTGCAATCGACAGCGTGAGGAAGCCTGCCAGCGGACCGAACCCGAACATCGCGACGAAGAAGATCGCGATGATGATCTCCTGAAAGGTCCGCGACAGGGCGACGATGGCCCGGCAGATGCCATAGAGCCACCAGGGCGCGATATTCCGGGCGGCACCCAGGGCGATCGGCACCGAGAGCAGAACGCCGGCAACCG
The DNA here is from genome assembly GCA_041687075.1 of Hyphomicrobiaceae bacterium. GTDB lineage: Bacteria > Pseudomonadota > Alphaproteobacteria > Rhizobiales > Hyphomicrobiaceae > ZC4RG25. The sequence goes on from JAWLCO010000005.1 coordinate 68,080, forward strand.
TCGAGGTGACGGTCATCGTCAGGCTCTCGATCATGCCGGCCTGGATGTCGCCCCAGCGCGAGGTGAAGTCCGGCGTCAGGAAGCCGGCGAAAAGCCGCCCAGCCCGCGCGACGCCATCGACAACCCGCGCCCAGTTCACCTCGATGGAGGCGAAGGCCAGAACCAGGTAGAGAATTACACCGAGAACGACAGCCCACCGGACCCAAACCGTCTCGATCATGCGGGGCGGGTGCCAGGTGCGGGGCATGGCGGCTGACGGTAGTGTCTGGGCGTCCATGTCAGCGTACCGCGGCACTCAGATCGCGGTCGTGAGCGTGATGCTCTTGCGCGTGGCCATCGCTCGACGTGGCCTCCTCCGCGTCCTCGCCGGCAGCGGCCGATGTCTTCGACCAGTCCTCCTCGCCGTAGATGCGGGTCAGCACCTCGGGGGTAAGACCGCTGGCCGGACCGTCGTATACGATCTCTCCGGCACGCAGCCCGACGATGCGTGGCAGGAACATCTGCGCCAGCGCCACGTCGTGGATGTTGACGATGGCCGCCAGACGCCGCTCGGCACAAAGCTCCGTGATGAGCCGCATGACCTGGCGCGAGGTCTTGGGATCGAGGCTGGCCGTCGGCTCGTCGACGAGCAGAAGCTCCGGCTCCTGCACCAGCGCGCGGGCGATGCCTACTCTCTGCCTCTGACCGCCCGACAGCGCATCCGCGCGCTTATCCACATGGTCCAGCAGACCGACGCGCTCCAGCACGGCGAAGGCCCGGTCGATGTCAGCCTGCGGGAAGCGGCGGAAGTAGCTCGCCCAAAAGCCGGTATAGCCGAGCCGTCCGGAGAGCACGTTTTCCATCACGGTCAACCGCTCGACCAGCGCATACTCCTGGAAAATCATACCGATGCGGCGGCGGGCGCGGCGCAGCGCGGACTTTCCGAGCGCGGTGAGCTCCACGTCACCGAGGAACACCTTCCCGGAGGTCGGCTCGACCAGCCGGTTGACGCAGCGGATCAGCGTCGACTTGCCGGCCCCGGAAGGACCGATCAGGCCGATGACCTCGCCCGACTCCACGGAAAAAGAGACGCCGCGCAGGGCGGCATCTCCCGTCTTGTATCGCTTCGCAAGCGCTTCGATGCGCAGCATAGTCTATTCCTGACCGTTCCCGCGCACGTTCACTTGCAGGTGTATTGGACGCCCATGGCCGCATCGATCTTGCGAACCACGTCCCAGTCCTTCTTGTGGGTGATCTCGATGAACTTGGCCTCGCCGGACTTGGCGAACTCCTTCTGCAGCTCCGAGCCCTCCCACGGGAAGCTGAAAAAAGCTTCCTTGATCTTCTCCTGCAGCTCCGGCTTCAGGTTGTAGACGACGCCGTAGCCGGTGGTCGGGAAGGTCTGCGATTTGTAGATCGTCTTGATCTGCTCAGGCTTCACGACCCCGCGCTCGAACATCCGCGCCATGACCGAGTTGGCGATCGCAGCCGCGGGATAGTCCTTGTTGGCGACGCCGAGGATCGAGTTGTCGTGCTTGCCCGAGAACACGGCCTCGAAGTCCTTGCCGGCCTCCATGCCGAACTCACTCTTCAGCAGCGCCGACGGGGCCTTGAAGCCTGAATTGGACGTCTCGGCGGTGAAGGCCATCTTCTTGCCCTTGATGTCCTCGACCTTCTCGATGCCCGATCCCGGATAGGTGATGATCTCCATCTCGTAGCCGAACGAGTTGTCGGCACTTGCCATCATGGCGAACGGACGGAAGCCGGCGCAGGCCACGGCAAGCGGGTTGGAGCCCGTGTTGAAGCCAGCAATGTGCAGGCGCCCGGCGCGCATCGCCTCGATTTGCGCGGCGTTGGACTGCACCGGGAAGAACTGCACCTTCTTGCCGGTGATGTTCTCCATATGCTTCAAAAATCCGTCCCACACTTTGGCGTAAACGGCCGGGTCCTCGACGGGCGTGTAGGCGAAGATCAGCGTCGGCGGGTCGAGAAGCTGGCTGGGATCCGTCGGGATATCCGCAACGAGATCGCCGTCCTCATCCTTGAAGCGCGGATCCAGCCCAAGCGCCGGCGCAGACGCTGCGAACGCAGCGATCGCCAGAGCCGCAACGAGGCGCACGCCTCTCTGGAAAACTGTTTGCATGAGTGGCACCTCCACAGGGCCTCGAGTGTTATGAGCTTACCTCGGTTAGCGCGACAGCTTTACAGTTGAATGACGCGCGATGGAAGACTCGTGTCCACTGTGGGCCAGCACCGCAATACCTCAGAACGGGCGCGGCTTGGCGCGGGTGGTCGGCGCAGCTGACACCGGGTCATCAGGCCAGGGGTGCTTCGGGTAGCGCCCCTTCATCTCCGCCTTCACCGAGCCCCATGAACCTCGCCAGAAGCCCGGCAGATCGCGCGTGATCTGGATGGGCCGGTGCGCGGGCGAGAGCAGATGCAGGGTCAGCGGCCGCCGCCCTCCGGCGATCGACGGGTGGCGGTCGAGACCGAACAGCTCCTGGACGCGGATGTGCAGCGAGGGCGCATCGGGCCCATCATAGTGGATGGGGTGGCTGTGGCCGGTGGGTGCCACGAAGTGCGCTGGCGCGTCGTCGTCGAGCCGGCGGCGCAGGCTCCACGACAGCAGGGCGTCGAGGGCGGCAGCAAGATCGTCCGGTGTGATCTCGTCTAGGCGGGTCTTGCCGGGGATGAACGGTGCCAGCCAGTCGCGTGCCGTCACAGAAAGTGCGGTATCGGACAGATCGGGCCAGGTCTCCGGATCGACGGCACGCAGGAACGCGACGCGACTCCGAAGCTGCCGCTGCGTTTTGCTCCAGGGCAGCCGGTGAATGCCGATTTCGGCAATCCCCTCCGCGAGCTTTTCCGCCGCCAGCTCCGGCGGGACCGGGCGTGGCTCACTGGCGAGCACGATGGCGCCGAGGCACCGAACCCGGCGGGCGCGCAGCGTGGCGGTCTGCCGGTCGAACGTGATTTCGTCGAGATCGGTGATCCGCGAGGCGGCAATCTGCAGAATTTCAGCCTCGTCCGTCGACGCTGCCAGCAGAATGCGGCTCGATGCGGCAGCCCCCTGCAACTCGGCAATGACCAGATAAGAAGAGCGCGCGAGGGGATCAGCCGGGGCGAGCGCAGCCCCCCGGCCGTTGGCGAGCAGATACTGCCCAGGCGCGCCGCGCGTCTTTGCAATTCGGTCGGGATAGGCCAAAGCCAATACTGCGGCCAGAGATGGTGCGTCCGACGGCGCGGAGGGCCGCTGTTCAACCAGACCTCGCGTCGCCGCACGCGCCCATCCCCGCGCGAGATTGCGCATGTCCTGGGCTCGGCGGGAGCGGTCGCGCCGGAAGGCGGCGAGGCGGTGTTCCAGATCCGTGTCGCCGCCACCCAATCCGCGCTCGACCAGAATGGCCGCGATCTCGGCGGCTTCGTCCGCAGGCCCCAGCTCGGCGGCAACCAGAACCATGCGTGCCAATCGCGGCGGCAGCGGCAGTGTCCGCAGTCTATGCCCCAGCTCGGTTATTCTCCCGTCTGCATCGAGCGCCCCCAGCGCCTGCAGTTCGGACCGGGCGGCTGACAACGGTGCTTCTGCTGGAGGATCGAGCCACGCGAGCTGGCGCGGGTCGTTGACGCCCCAGGCGGCGCAATCGAGCAGCAGCCCTGACAGGTCCGCGTTGCGAATCTCCGGTTCGGCGTGCGCCGGAAGGCTCGCAGTGGCCGGCTCGTCCCACAGCCGGTAACAGACGCCCGGCTCCGTACGGCCTGCCCGGCCGCGGCGCTGATCAACCGAGGCCCGTGACGCTCGTACCGTCACCAGCCGCGTGATACCGACACCCGGCTCGTAACGCGGCACTCTGGCGAGCCCGCTGTCGATAACGATCCGCACACTTTCGATCGTCAGCGAGGTCTCCGCGATGGCCGTCGCCAGAACCACCTTGCGGCGGCCCGGTTCGGCAGGTGCGACCGCCTCGTCCTGCGCGCGCATGTCCAGACCGCCATGCAGCGGAATGACCTGCACCGCCGGATCCCTGATATGCTCGCCCAGCTTCTCGGCGACACGGCGGATCTCGCGCTGACCCGGCAGGAAGGCGAGCAGTGATCCGTGCTCACTGCGCAGAGCAGTGCAAATTGCTCCCGTTATCTGGTCATCGATGCGCTTTACCGGGTCCCGGCCGACATAGTGCGTTTCGACTGGAAAGGCATGGCCCTCGCTGCGGATCAGCGGAGCGCCGCCGAGTAGCTCGGCCACTCGCGCCCCATCGAGCGTGGCCGACATGACCAGCAGCCGCAGATCCTCCCGCAGCGCATTCTTTGCATCGAGCGCCAGCGCCAGCCCGAGATCGGCATCCAGCGACCGCTCGTGAAACTCGTCGAACAGGACTGCGCCGAC
>JAWLCO010000006.1:0-71481 GCA_041687075.1 Hyphomicrobiaceae bacterium
CTGGCCAGAGAACGCGTCCGCCCAGTGCTGGCTGTTGACGGCGGCGCGGGCCATTGCCTCCAGCGATGCCACGGGCACGAATGCGAAACTGTTGCCGGCTGCGAGCCGGGTCGGGCGGTGATTGGCGAAGCCGATCTCGCGGGGCAGCAGGTTCAGCGCAGCGGCGAGGCGCTCGACCGGCGGCAGGGTGCCCGATTCCTCCGGCAGCTTCGGCGTATCGAACTCGGCGAAGGCGGCCTGGCCACGGCGGAGGCGGACGCCGACGCGAACAAGTCCGATGTTCTCCTCCAGCGCGACAATGGCGTCGTGATCCCCGGCGTCCGGTGCGCGCAGCTCGGCGATGAGGATGGCTGCACCCGCTGTCGGGTGACCAGCGAACGGGAGCTCCGAGCCCGGCGTGAAAATGCGGACCTTTGCCGTGTGCGCCGGGTTGGCGGGCTTCTGCACGAACACCGTCTCGGACAGGTTGAACTCGCGCGCGATGACCTGCATCTGCTCCGTCGTGAGCTGATCGGCATCGAGGACGACAGCGAGCGGATTGCCGCTGAAACGCCGATCGGTGAAGACGTCGAGTGTGTGGAACGAAAGCTGCATCAGGGCCACCCGGCTTGAGATTTGGCGCACAAATTGGCTCAGCTGAGAGCAGCTTCCAAGTGCGAAATCCTTGATCTCACGATGAGGGATGGAAATGCCGGGCGACCTGCCGGCGAATCGCGTCCTGGTGCCAGCGCGGCTCGCGTCGGTTGCCGTTCATGACACGGAGCTGCCGCAGTTCCGCTGAGGCGCGAGCAGGGCTGCCGGCGCACAATCACAATCGTTGCAGTATGTTGCAGGCAAGTTGATCAGACGAGCCACAATTACGCCCCGGGGTGGCCATGCTCAGCCCAACTTCGAAAGGCGATATTAACCTCACTGATCGGATTGCCGGGTCCGGTCGGTATCGCCACAACACCAAAGGCGTTGATACGTCCGGCGCAGACAACAGGCCGCCGGCGCGTAATGCGTGCCTCCGCGCGTCAGTCGGCCGACACGAGCCCGAAGGCGCAGTTGCGCTCGACGCGCCGGATGGCTCGCAAGCCGGGACTCGGGATTCGGCGGCCAATGCCGTCTCCCGAGTCGGGCGGTGGGGAAACCCCGCTTCTCCGCCGCCCGGCCCCTCTTTAGCTCGCGGCCGCTGAAGCGGCGCGGGCGCTGGACTCGCCGGAAGGCCTGTGCTGCTGCACCGCCACACACCTCCCTCCCCGACGCGGCGGGATGGGCCTTCCGGCGACCTTAGGCCCTCGCATCCCGAACCGTGAGGTATGCGCTCCGGCCAGCGCCAAATACTTTACAGGCAGCCGGTGATCGTCGATCCGCACTTTACGTAGGAGAACAGGTCCCACGCGCAGCAGGGCTCCTCCTTCTTGCAGACCCACGTCTTCAGCTCACCCGAAGAAAAGCGATGACGGCAGATCTTCTCGCCTTTCCCGGCCTTGACCGTCGCAGCCTTCTGCACCGGTGCCTTCGATTGCGCGCCTTGCGCGGTCGCGGCTGAAGGGGCGAGTGCCAACGAAACGGCGACGGCGAACGCGGCGAGCATGCGGCTCATGGCAGCTGTCTCCTCGGAGTTGAACCACGTCAGTAGTATGAGCATCGCACCATTGCCGGGCTATGACCGGGAAGCCTCACACGCCGCCTTTCTGGCGGCCAATTGCAAGTTCTGCTCAGAAATTGAGGGAGCCGGGCGGACAGCCCGGCTCCCTCCTCGCTCCAATCTCGTGGAGTGATCGACTATTCAGCCGCCTGGTGAACCGATGCTCGCTGGCTGAGCTCGGCAAGCGCCTTTCTCACGCCCGCCGCATAGTCGGGGTGCACCTTTTCGAAGTGGCCGAGCTGGCGCTCGACGATGAACTCGGGCACGCCCTGCATCGCCTCGGCGACATTCATGAAGAGCCGCTGCTTCTGGCCGTCGTCGAACAGCTCGAACAACGCCCGCGGCTGGCGATAGTCGTCGTTGCCGTCGCGGTGATTATAGCGGTCCGCGTCGCCCGAGATCTTCAGCGGCGGCTCGCTGAACCGCTCGTCCTGCGCCGCTCCGCCGAACGAGTTGGGCTCGTAATAGGCATCGACGTTGCCCGTCATCGGCTCGAAGAACCGCATCGGTCCGTCCTTGTGATAGTGATGGACCGGGCAGCGCGGGCGGTTCACGGGCAGCATCTCGTAGTGGGTGCCGAGCCGGTAGCGGTGAGCATCCGCATACGAGAACACACGCGCCTGCAACATCTTGTCCGGCGAGAAGCCGATTCCGGGGACGATGTTCGACGGCGAGAATGCCACCTGCTCGATCTCGGCGAAGTAGTTCTCCGGATTGCGGTTGAGCTCCAGGATGCCGACGTCGATCGGCGGGTAATCGGCATGCGGCCAGACCTTCGTGAGGTCGAACGGGTTGTACCAGTGCTTGCCGGCATCCTCCTCCGGCATGATCTGCACCTGCATCTTCCATTTCGGAAAGTCGCCGCGCTCGATGGCTGAGAACAGGTCCTCCTGCGTGGACTCGCGGGTGCGGCCGACCACTTGCGCGGCCTCGCCATTGGTCCAGTGCTTGTGGCCCTGCAGGGTCTTGAAGTGGAACTTGACCCAGTAGCGCTTGTTGTCCGGGCTAATGAACGAGAACGTGTGCGAGCCGTACCCGTTCATGTGCCGCACCGTCTGCGGCAGGCCGCGGTCCGACATCAGGATCGTCACCTGATGCAGGCTCTCAGGGGACAGCGACCAGAAATCCCACATCGCCGTTGGTGAGCGCAGGTTGGTCTTCGGGTGGCGCTTCTGGGTGCGGATGAAGTCCGGGAACTTGTAGGGATCACGGACGAAAAACACCGGCGTGTTGTTGCCGACGAGATCCCAGTTGCCTTCCTCGGTATAGAACTTCAGCGCGAAACCGCGCACGTCGCGTTCCGCGTCCGCCGCACCAAGCTCGCCCGCAACCGTCGAAAAGCGGGCGATCATCTCGGTCTTGGCGCCGGGCTGCAGGCACTTGGCCTTCGTGTACTTCGAGATGTCGCCGGTGATGGTCAGCGTTCCATAGGCGCCCCAGCCCTTCGCGTGCACCGGGCGCTCAGGAATACGCTCGCGGTTCTGATGGGCGAGCTTCTCGATGAGCTGATAGTCCTGCAGCAGCAGCGGGCCGCGCGGCCCCGCCGTCATCGAGTTCTGGTTGTCGGCGACCGGTGCGCCGGCAGATGTCGTCAGAACGGGGCGTTTCTGATCGCTCATGCCATTCCTCCTCCGTCAGTTGACGGCTGGAAACTGGCCCGGAGGTGCGATAAACGCAAATATCGCTTTCCGATTGTTCAATAGGAAGTTCCTATCATGCAGCCTATGCGCCTGACGCGGCTGACTTTGCGGCAGATGGCCTATTTCGAGGCAGTGGCCCGCCACCGGCATTTCGGCCGCGCGGCCGGGGCCTGCGCTGTCTCGCAGCCGGCACTCTCGGTACAGATCCAGGAGCTGGAACGGGAGCTCGGCGTGTCGCTCGTGGAGCGGAATCGCGGCGGTGTCGCACTGACGCCCCAGGGCGAGGACGTTCTGCAGCGGGTCCGCCGTATCCTCGGCGAGGTGCAGGACCTCATGGACTGCGCGACGCAGATCGAGGCCTTCGGCACGATCCGGCTCGGCGTCATCCCGACGATCGCACCATATCTTATGCCGGCTATCCTGGAGGCATTCGGGCTGGAGAACGCCACCGCGCAGCTCCAGGTGCGTGAGACGCAGACGCAGCGGCTCATCGAAGAGCTGGAGCAGGGGAGCATCGATCTCATGCTGGCGGCCCTGCCGATCTCGAGCCCGGGGATAGAGGTCCAGCCGCTGTTCCGCGACCGCTTCTTTCTGGTGGTCCCGGCGGGCGCGAAAATCGGTCCCCGGATCGACAGCATCGGTTCAATCGGGCCTCACCGGCTGTTGCTGCTCGAGGAGGGGCATTGCCTGAGAGAGCAGGCGCTCAGCGTCTGCAGCATGGCTGACAAGGACATGCTGGCAAGCCTCGGCGCCACCAGCCTCGCGACCTTGATCGAGCTGGTCGCAGCCGGCATGGGCGTGACGCTTCTGCCGGAGCTGTGCCTGCCGTCGCTCCACGGCGATACGCGCGTCCGCGTCGTGCCCTTCCGCGGCTCAGCGCCTTTCCGAACGATCGGGCTCGCATGGCGCAAGACATCCGGACGGAAGGTGGTGTTCAGAAGGCTGGGCGAGCTGATCGTGAAAGCGAGAAAGCCGGGGCAGCGGCCGGCTCTGTCTCAGCCGCTCCCAAAACCGTCATCCTCCGATGCGCAAGAAACGCGAGCGCGATCCGGGCGAACTTCGAAATCGGGACACTAGCTATGGCGTGCAATGCGAGTCTGACGCTGGATCCCTGCTCGCGCTCCTGCGCTCTCAGATATCCAGGTCCTTCGCGAACGCCGCGTGCTCCTGGATGAAGCGGAAGCGGGCTTCGGGCTTGGAGCCCATCAGATTGTTGACGGCTTCCGCTACCATGCTGCGGTCGCCCTCTCCGATCTCGACCCTGAGGAGCGTGCGCCGCTTGGGGTCCATGGTCGTCTCCTTGAGCTGTGCGGCATTCATCTCGCCGAGACCCTTGAAGCGGCTGATCTCGATCTTGCCGCGGCCGTTGAAGACGGTGCGCAGCAGCTCGTCCTTGTGCTGGTCGTCGCGCGCATAGGCCGACTGGGTGCCCTGGGTGATCTTGTACAGCGGCGGCACGGCCAGGAAGAGATGGCCGTTCTCGATGAGCTGCGGCATCTCCTGATAGAAGAACGTGATGAGCAGCGAGGCGATGTGCGCACCGTCGACGTCCGCGTCGGTCATCACGATCACGCGCTCATAGCGCAGCTCCTCATCGCGGTACTTCGACTTGGTGCCGACGCCGAGGGCCAGCATGAGATCAGAGAGAAGCTGGTTCTGCGCGAGCTTGGCTGACGACGCGTTGGCAACGTTGAGGATCTTTCCGCGCAAGGGCAGCACGGCCTGCGTTTCCCGCTCCCGCGCACTCTTGGCCGAGCCACCGGCCGAGTCGCCCTCGACGATGAAGATCTCAGTGCCCTTGGCCGACTGGATGGTGCAGTCGGCGAGCTTGCCCGGCAGACGCAGCTTGCGAGTGGCGCTCTGACGGCTGACCTCCCTCTCGCGCCGGCGCTTCAGCCGCAGCTCAGCCTGCTCGATCACCCACTCGAGCAGGCGGCCCGCCTGTGCGGGTGACTCGGCGAGCCAATGGTCGAACGCATCGCGCACGGTCGCCTCGACGATGCGCGCGGCCTCCTGCGTGGCGAGCTTGTCCTTGGTCTGGCCCTGGAATTCCGGCTCACGAATAAAGACCGACAGCATCGAGGCCGCCGTGCCCATGATGTCGTCCGCGGTGATCTGCGCGGCGCGGCGGTTGCCGACGAGCTCACCATAGGCGCGGAGGCCCTTGGTCAGCGCCTGACGCAGGCCGTGCTCGTGCGTGCCGCCTTCGGGCGTCGGCACCGTATTGCAGTAGGAGCTGGAGAAGCCGTCCTCGTCCGCCATCCAGGCGACCGCCCATTCGACGGACCCATGCCGGCCTTCCTTCTCGACGCAGCCGGTGAACATCTCCTTGGTGACGAGTGTCCGCCCGTTGATGGTGGCGAGCAGGAAGTCCTTCAGGCCGCCGGGGAAGTGAAACACCGCCTCGGCCAGCGTATCATCATTGATGAGGGACGGGTCGCATGACCAGCGGATCTCGACGCCGCCGAACAGGTAGGCCTTGGAGCGGGCCATGCGGAACAGGCGGGCTGGCTTGAAAGCCACGCCCTTTCCGAAGATCTTCTCGTCCGGCTTGAAGCGCACCTTGGTGCCGCGCCGGTTCATGATGGAGCCGAGCTTCTGCAGCTTGCCTTGCGGCTCGCCGCGGCTGAAGACCATCCGGTAGAGCTGCTGGCCGCGCGCGACCTCGACCTCCATCATCTCCGACAGCGCGTTCACGACGGACACACCGACGCCGTGCAGGCCCCCTGAGGTGTTGTAGGCCTTGCCTTCGAACTTTCCGCCCGAGTGCAGCGTGGTCATGATGACCTCGAGAGCGGACTTGTTCTTGAACTTCGGGTGCGGGTCGACGGGGATGCCGCGGCCGTTGTCGATCACAGTCAGGAAACCGTCCGCATCCAGGTGCACGTCGATCCAGTTCGCGTGACCGGCAACCGCCTCGTCCATGGCGTTGTCGATGACCTCGGCGAACAGGTGATGCAGCGCCCTCTCGTCGGTGCCGCCGATGTACATGCCGGGGCGCCTGCGGACTGGCTCGAGGCCCTCGAGGACCTCGATATCGGCAGCCGTATAGGTCTCAGAGGCGTCCATGACCCTGCGGGCGCGCGCCGTCTTGTTATTCATTTCTTTTTCGAGCCTTGCGAACAGATCGCGTTGAGACTGGGCCATGCGCGTTGGACCTCGCTCTCGAGCGGACAATGCAACGCCCGGCACGAGTGCGCCCGGCGCCCGTGCCGGCGAATCTCACGCTGGATACCGGGATGTCACCTCGCACAGCCCGCCGCGGTTTGGCAAGTTGTGGCCACAGGACGCATTCACCGCGCCCGGCCAGAGCGGCTTTTGCGCATCGCACCGGCGGGTGCCGCCATCGAGATTGCGGCACCCGGCGGCAAGTTGACGCCTGGCAACCCCTACCCTGAGGTGGAGCCCACGGACTGCCTCCAAAGCCGGTCTCGCTGTCAATTGGAGCCGAATTGGGCTCCAGAATAGTTATTTGAGAAATAACAAGACAGCATATGGCTCGAGAGGCGGCATGGCGCAAGATTCTGATAGCCAGACCATGGCCGTAAGCGAGTATAAGGCCGGGCAGGACAACGTCCATCCGCTTGGGTTGGACCTGCACAACCCGGTTTTCTTTATATCGGCGCTCGTCATCGTCGCATTTGTTCTTTTCGCCCTCACGTTTCAGGAGGGCGCCAAAGAGTTTTTCGGCTGGCTCCGGCCGTGGCTGACGAGCCAGTTCGACTGGGTCCTCATGATTGCCGGCAATATCTTTGTGCTTTTCTGTCTCTTTCTGATCATTTCGCCATGGGGCGGCATCCGGATCGGCGGGGCGGAGGCGACACCGGACTACTCCGTCCCTGCGTGGTTCTCGATGCTCTTCGCCGCTGGCATGGGCATCGGGCTCATGTTCTTCGGCGTGCTCGAGCCGGTGAATCACCTGCTGTCGCCGCCGCTCGGTGTCGATCCCGCCAACGTCGAGGCGGCACGTCAGGTCGCGATGGCCGGCACCATTTTCCACTGGGGCCTGCACCCGTGGGCGATATACGGCGTTGTGGGCCTGTCGCTCGCCTTTGCGCACTTCAACCTGGGCCTGCCGCTCACCATCCGGTCGGCCTTCTATCCGCTATTCGGCGACGTGGTGTGGGGCTGGCCCGGGCACGTCATCGATACGCTTGCCGTTTTCGCCACGATGTTCGGCCTGGCAACGTCGTTGGGTCTGGGGGGTGAGCAGCTTGCGGCGGGGCTGACCTACCTGTTCGGCATCGCGGCGACGAACTCACTCAAGGTCATCCTCATCCTGGGCATCACGGCGATAGCCATCGGCTCGGTGGTCCTGGGCATGGATGCGGGTGTGAGGCGGCTGAGCCAGCTCAACATGGTCCTGGCCATGCTGCTGCTCGCGTTCGTCATCCTCGCCGGAGCGACGCTGGAAATCGTGGGGAGGGTGGCCACCAACACGGTGGCCTATGTCACGAACCTGCCTGCGCTCAGCAACTGGATCGGGCGGGAGGATACCGGGTTCGTTCATGACTGGACGACCTTCTACTGGGCATGGTGGATTGCCTGGTCGCCGTTCGTGGGGAGCTTCATCGCGCGTATCTCCCGCGGCCGCACGATCCGGCAGTTCATCCTTGCCGCGTTGATCGTGCCGACCATGGTCTCGATCATCTGGATGACGTCATTCGGGGGGCAGGCGATCAGCCAGTATCTCGACACGGGCTATACCGGTGTCGTGCAGACGGTGACCGACTGGGCCCCGGAGCTCGCGCTGTATAAAATGCTCGAGCCCCTGCCACTCGCCGGCATCTCCTCCTTCGTGGGCATGGTGCTCGTTCTCTTCTTCTTCGTGACGTCGTCCGACTCGGGCTCGATCGTCATCGACACCATCACCGCTGGCGGAAAGGTCGATGCGCCCGTCGTACAGCGTGTGTTCTGGGCAACCTCGGAGGGGCTGGTCGCGATCGCGCTGCTGCTGGGTGGCGGCCTTACCGCACTGCAGGCTGCGACCTTATCGACTGGCTTGCCGTTCGCGCTGGTGCTGCTCGCCATGTGCGTCAGCCTCGTCATCGGGCTGCGTTCGGTGAAGCGTTGATGGGCCATCACATTCCCTCTGCCTGCGTGCAGAAGAGGGCATGCCGGCCGTTCAGCCCCCGACGGCAACGTTGTCGATGAGGCGCGTCTGCCCGAGCCAGGCAGCAGCCAGTACGCGTAGCGGCCGGCCTGAGCCCCGATCGGCAGGCGCCAGCGTTTCCGCATCGCGGACGGCCAGATAGTCGACCTTGAAGCCGGCCGCGGTCAGCTCCTCCCGGCCGCGGCTCGTCGCCTCCTCGATAGAGGTGCCGCGGGCGACGGCTGCGGCGGTCTCCTCGAGCACGCGATAAATCGCCGGCGCGATCGCCCTCTGCTCGGGGTCCATGTACGCGTTGCGGGAGCTCATCGCGACCCCGTCCGCCTCGCGAACCGTCGGATGGCCGACGATCTCCAGCGGCAGATCGAGGTCGCCCACCACCTGCCGGATGACGCAGAGCTGCTGGTAGTCCTTTTCCCCGAACACGGCGAGGTCGGGCGCGACCTGGTTGAAGAGCTTCGTGCAGACGGTGGCGACGCCAATGAAGAAGCTCGGGCGATGGTCGCTCTCCAGCCCTTCGGCCGGTCCCTTCGGCACGATGCTGGTGGCGAATCCCGGCGGATACATCACCGTCACGTCAGGCATCCAGACGAGATCGCAACCAACGGCCGCAAGCTTCGCGAGGTCGCCGGCCTCGTCGCGCGGATAGCGGGCGAAGTCTTCGTGCGGCGCGAACTGCGTCGGGTTCACGAAAATCGACACGACGACGCGCGGGCATCTCGCCTTGGCGGCGCGCACCAGGGCCAGATGCCCTTCGTGCAAGGCGCCCATCGTCGGCACGAGGCCGATGTGCTCGCCGCCGTTGCGCCAGCCGCTCACGGCCTCGCGCAGGCGGGCGAGGGAGCGGACGACCATGACCTGTCCTGGCGACACGGGCCTACCCCATTTCGTGCAGCCTTATGTTGCGGCGCGCAACGTCGTGCGGGATGGCGCTTTCGTCAAGGCCCTCTTCGGGATCACAGGTATTCGCCGGGCAGGAGGGTGGCGGCTTTCTACCGCGGGGCAATAGGTCGAAACGCGGGGCATGCAATCTGCTACGATAGACGCGAAATTCACTCAGTCCGATGAGACACGCCATGGCCAACCAGCTCGTAGCAGTGCATCCCGGCAACCTTGACGCTGCGCAGACGATCCCTCCGCGGGATGAGATCGCTGCTTATCACCTGATGGAAGAGCACCGGCTCGTGGGAGCGCTGATCGAGCGGGCGATTTTTGCCGAGGACGAGCGGCGGCGCATCGCGGACCTGGCGCGGCGCTTCGTACACGCGGCGCGCGCGGGGCGGCAGAAGTATTCGGGTATCGACGCCTTCATGCTGGAGTACGGGCTGACCAGCGAGGAAGGCGTCATTCTGATGTGCCTTGCCGAAGCCCTGCTTCGTATTCCGGACACGGAGACGGCCGATCAGCTCATCGCCGAGAAGATCGGCGGCGGCCACTGGGAAAAGCACCTGGGCCATTCCGACAGCCTGTTCGTCAATGCCTCAACCTGGGGGCTGATGCTGACGGGACAGATCGTCAAGCTCCGTGATGTGAGGCGCGAGCGGCCGGCGAACCTGCTGAAGCGCATGGTGGTGCGTTCGGGTGAGCCGGTGATCCGGCAGGCCCTGCGGCAGGCCATGCGTGTCATGGGCAACCAGTTCGTGCTCGGCCGGACCATCAAGGAAGCGCTCGCCCGCGCCGCGCCGATGGAAGCCCGCGGCTATCGCTTCTCCTACGACATGCTGGGCGAGGCGGCGAAGACGGCGCGGGACGCGGAGCGGTATTTCGATCGCTACATGGTCGCCGTCGATGAGGTCGGCCGGAGCGCCGGGCCACTCGTCTCCGAGCACCCCGACGCGCTGATGGGGCGGCCGAACCTATCGGTGAAGCTGTCCGCCATCCACCCGCGCTATGAGCCCGGCAAGGAGGCGCGGCTCGAGCGCGAGCTGCTTCCGCGCATTGTCGAGCTGGCCACGGCTGCCCGGGCGCGCGGCATCGCGGTGACCATCGACGCGGAGGAGCAGGACCGGCTCGATCTGTCGCTGGAGCTGTTTGCCCGTGCCCTCATCCATCCCAAGCTGGACGGCTGGCACGGCCTGGGCCTCGCGGTGCAGGCCTACGGCAGGCGTGCCATTCCGGTGCTGCGCTGGCTGAGGCGGCTTGCACATCGCACGGGCAAGCGCCTGCCCGTTCGCCTGGTGAAGGGCGCCTACTGGGACAGCGAGATTAAATGGGCGCAAGAACGGGGCTTTGCCGACTATCCCGTGTTCACGCGCAAGCTGCACACGGACGTGTCGTATCTCGCCTGCATGCGGCTGCTGCTCTCCGACCCGCAGGCGTTCTATCCGCAGTTCGCCACCCATAATGCGCATACGGTTGCCGCGGCCTTCGTCTCGGCCGGCGAGGCGCCCTACGAGTTCCAGCGCCTGCATGGCATGGGCGAGGCGCTCTATGAGGAGGTCGTCGGCGCAGCCAAGCTCAACCGGCCATGCCGCGTATACGCGCCCGTCGGCGGCCACGAGGACCTGCTCGCCTATCTCGTCCGGAGGCTCCTGGAGAACGGGGCCAACACGTCATTCGTGAACCGCCTCGCCGACGAGGAGGCGCCCGTTGCCGAGATCATCCGCGATCCCGTAGAGGCGGCCGAAAGCGAGCGCGAGCTGCCCGCCGAGGCACGCCAACCTGCCATTCCGCAGCCGCGCGACATCTACGGCGCCGGCCGGCGCAACAGCCTCGGTCTGCCGCTGAGCGAGCCGACGGTGCGGTCTGCCTTGCAGGCGGAAATGGCGGAGGTGCTCGAGCAGCCCTTGGCCGTCGCCCCGATCATCAATGGCGAGACGCCATCGGGCGGCGAGGAGCTGGTCGCAGCCTCCCCGCATGACCGCCGCCGCGAGCTCGGCACCATTCGACTGGCCAATGCGGAGATGGTCGAGGAGGCGATCGCCAGCGCCTGCGGAGCGGCCCGCGAATGGGATGCCCGCGGCGGGCCGGCGCGTGCCGAGATTCTGGAGAAGGCCGCGGATCTGCTCGAGCGGGACCGCGCGCAGCTGATGGCGGTGATCGTCGCTGAGGCCGGGAAGACGCTGGAGAACGCGCAGGCCGATATTCGCGAGGCTGTCGACTTCCTCCGCTATTACGCGACCGAAGCGCGGCGGCTGTTCGCCGGTCCCACGGAGCTTCAGGGCCCCACGGGTGAGCGGAACACGCTGGAGCTCAGGGGCCGCGGACCGTTCGCCTGCATCAGCCCGTGGAATTTCCCGATCGCGATCTTCACGGGCCAGGTATCGGCGGCGCTTGCCGCGGGCAACCCGGTGCTGGCGAAACCGGCCGAGCAGACGCCCATGACGGCCTACGTCACCACGAAGCTCCTGCACGAGGCGGGCGTGCCGCCGAACGTGCTGCACCTGCTGCCGGGCGCAGGCGATGTCGGCGCGATGCTCGTCAAGGATGCGCGCGTGCAGGGGGTGGCCTTCACCGGCTCGAACGAGACCGCCTGGCACATTCAGCGGGCGCTGACCGACCGGCGCAGTGCGATCGTTCCGTTCATCGCCGAGACGGGCGGCATGAATGCGATGATCGTGGATTCGAGCGCCCTGCCGGAGCAGGTGGTGCGCGATGCAGTCCGCTCCGCCTTCGACAGCGCCGGGCAGCGGTGCTCGGCAGTGCGGGTGATGTTCGTTCAGGAGGACGTCGCCAACCGGGTCATCGACATGCTGGTGGGCGCGGTCGAGGAGCTCGATCTCGGCGACCCGTTCGACTATGCGACCGACCTCGGCCCGGTCATCGACGAGCAGGCCCAGGATACGCTCGATGCCCACAAGGCGCGGATGTATCGCGAGGCCAAGGTGCTGGCGGACCTGAAGCTGCCGGAGAGATGCCGGTACGGGACCTTCGTGACCCCGGCGGTATTCGAGATCGACCACATCGTCCGCCTCGAGCGCGAGGTGTTCGGGCCCATTCTGCACGTGATCCGCTACCCGCAGGGGCACCTCGACAAGGTGATCGATGCCGTCAACGCCACTGGCTACGGCCTGACGCTTGGTTTGCACAGCCGCATCGGAGCTGTCGCCGACTTCGTGGCTGAGCGCGCCCGCGTCGGCAATCTCTACGTCAACCGCAACCAGATCGGCGCGGTGGTCGGCGTGCAGCCATTCGGCGGCGAGGGCCTGTCGGGCACGGGGCCCAAGGCGGGAGGTCCCAACTACCTGCCGCGCTTCGCCACGGAGAGGGTACGCAGCACCGACATCACGGCGACCGGTGGCAACGTGCAGCTCTTGGGCCTCGGGCTCGATACGTCGCTCGCCACCCCGCGGCAGTGAGGTCGAGGCCACGCTGGCGCGGCCTCGATGTTGTGTGGAGGTCGCCCGAACGCCACCTATCAGAAGGGCGGTTAACCAGCTGTGCCCCGCGTGACTGCGGACCGGCTGTGAGCGGGTGATAGGATTGGCCATGGTGAAGGATCGCAAGACGACAGAGGGGACGGAGAGCGCCTCCAGGGTTCGGCCGTTTGCGACGGATGCACAGGGCAGGGCGCTGGATGAGCACCGCCAGGGCAAGCCGCCGGCGGACCGCTCCTCCGATGGGGATGTCGCCCAGTTCATCGCCCGCATGAAGTCTCTCGCGCCGCAGGCCAAGGCGGGTCGCGGCCGGCTCATCTTCGCCATGGATGCCACCATGAGCCGCCAGCCGACCTGGGACATGGCGCTGGGCCTCCAGGCGGACATGTTCAAGGCGGTCAAGGAGGTCGGCGGGCTGGACGTGCAACTCGTCTACTTCCGCGGTGCTGGCGAATGTCGCGCGTCGAAGTGGGTTTCCGACCCCGAAGCGCTGGCGCGGTTGATGACCACCGTTTCCTGCCAGGGCGGCTACACCCAGATCCGCAAGGTGCTCACCCACGCACGCCAGGAGGCTGAGCGTCGACGCGTGAACGCCCTAATCTATGTCGGTGACTGTATGGAGGAGAGCATCGACGACCTCTGCGGCCGGGCTGGCGAGCTGGCCCTGCTGGGCGTCCCCGTCTTCCTGTTCCAGGAAGGCTACGATACGCGGGCCGAGCGGGCATTTCGCGAGATCGCCCGGCTGACGCGCGGCGCCTACTGCCGGTTCGACGCAGGCTCGGCGGCGCAGTTGCGTGAGCTGCTGTCAGCGGTTGCCGTCTATGCGGCCGGCGGGCGGACGGCGCTCGAGCGGCTGAGCCATCAGGGCGCAAGCCGGGGCGCGCAACTTCTGCTCACGCAGATGAAGTGACGAGAGAACAGGGGGCATGCAGTACTTCCTGCTCGGTGTGGCGGCGCTGTTGCTGGTGCTGTTGGCACTGCGCGGCTTCACCCGGGCCAACGTCAGCATCGTCGCGCGCCAGATCCGCATCGTCATGGGTTTCGTGGCGCTGGCCGCTGCTGGTGCGCTGACGTTCCGGGGGCTTTTGTCCTGGGCGACGCCGCTCGCCATGTTCGGGCTGTGGATGCTGTTTGGTGGCGGCGGGGCGCCGCTGGGCCAGCCCAGCAAGTCTCCGGGTCAGAGCTCGCGAGTGGTGACGGACTACCTGGAGATGGAGCTCGACCACGATACCGGCGCCATGCACGGCCGCATCCTCCAGGGCAGCTTTGCGGGCCGGGAGATCGAGAGCATGAGCCCGGCAGAGCTGGCGATGCTCTGGCAGGAGTGCCAGTTCAGCGATGTGCAATCCGCGCAGATCATCGAGGCGTATCTCGACAGCATTCACCCCACGTGGCGGGACGACATGGCACGCGGGGGTGCCGGCGGCACCGGGTCCGGGGCGGAGACGGCCTACGGCGGGAGAATGACGCGAGAGGAGGCTTACGAGGTGCTGGGCCTCGCGCCCGGCGCCAGTGAGGAAGAGATCCGGCGCGCTCACAAGGAGCTGATGCTGAAGCTGCACCCGGACCGCGGCGGCTCAGGTTACCTCGCGGCGAAGATCAACCTGGCGAAAGAGGTGCTGCTGGCGAAGTAGCGTTCATGAGATCGCGGAATGGTGAAATCGAGAGCTGGACCACCGACTTCACGACTTCACGACTTCACGATTTCACGACTTCACGACTCCTACTCCCCCTTCGCAACGAAACAGTCGATACTCCGGCGGCGCAGCTCCGCGCAGGTGCTTCGTGCCGCAGAAGAGTCGAACCCGGCAAAACGCGCTCGATAGAGCTGCCGCTTCCCGGTCTTGACCGGAACGGTCAGCGGGGAGGCCTCGGCAAGCAGTCCTGACGCGCGCTCCAGGGCGGCGACGAGGGCCTTCTTCGCTTCGGCGGCTGTCGTGTAGGCGCCGACCTGCACCTGGTAGACGCTATCTGCGGCCGACTTTGACGCAGCAGGCGCAGCGGCCGGTTTCTCATCACCTGGTACGGCAGCTTGTATCCCCGATCCGGGCGTTTCGACTCCTGTCAGCGCGGAGCTGTCGACGAAGGAAACGCGCTGCACGACGGATTGCCCACGTGCCAGCGCCTCGGCCTGATCCTGCAGCGTTGAGGGCTTCCTGCCGAGCGCCATGGCCCCCGGAGGCCGTCTGTCCGCAATCGGGCCCGTAGTCGAGGCCTCGACCAGAACGGGCTCGTCCACCGGCGCGGACTTGGGAGCGATATCGACCGGACGCACCTTGGCGATCGAAATGGCCGGCGCTGGCGACCTGGGCGCGGCCGCTTCAGCCGGCTCCACCGCGCGCGCCGGAACCGGAGGAACGGCGCTCGCCGTCGCGATTGGCGGCCTGTTGTCCGCACTTGCCGTTGGCGTCGGTTCCGGCCGCTTTGCAGGCGCCGGTGGCGTCACGCGGTAGAACGATACCGGGGCCGGCTTGCGGGTCTTCTTCTTCGAGGCCTTGGCGATCGTACGATTGAGCAGCGCCCGCATCTCCGCGTTGCGGCTGGCGGCTGTCCTGCCACCGAACACGACCGCCACGACGTGCTTGCCGCCCCGCTGTACCGAGTTCACCACGTTGAAGCCGGACATGCGGATATAGCCGGTCTTCAGCCCATCGGTGCCGGGATAGGTCCTGAGCAGCGCATTATGGTTACGGTACGACCGGCCGCGGTACTTGAATACCCGCGTCGAGAAGAAGTGGTAATGCTGCGGGAAGTCGTCCTGCAGGTGCAGCGCCAGCGTCAGCATGTCCCGCGCCGTCGTGACCTGCTCGACGTCGGGCAGGCCGGAGGCATTGCGGAACGTGCTCTTTGACATGCCGAGCAGCCGAGCCTTCTCGGTCATCATCTTGGCGAAGTTGACCTCGGTGCCGCCGATGTGCTCGCCGACGGCTCTGGCAACATCATTGGCCGACTTGGTGACCAGCGCCCGGATCGCGTCACGGACAGTAATCTCCTCGCCTTCCTTGAGCCCCAGCTTGGAAGGCGGAGCCATGGCGCCCCACTTGGTCATCCTGATTTTTGTATCGAGCGAAAGCCGGCCGCTCTCGATCTCCTCGAAGACCATGTAAAGCGTCATCATCTTGGTGAGCGAGGCCGGGTGGCGCAGTGCATCCGCATTCGATGCATGCAGAACCTTGCCCGTGTTGGCGTCGATCACCATCGAGGCCCGGCGCGCCTTGGCCGAGGCTTCCGTCGGCAAAGATATTGCAAGAAACAGCGCGGCCAGCAGGCAGAAACAGGCCTGCACGTGCCGCCAGTAGCGATTGGACTTTTCAAGCCGCATCAAGTACTCACCACATGGATCCGGGCGGCCGCGGCATCCGTCTCATCGTGCCGCTCGCGAGTGTCGGCCGGGGATCCTGAAGACCGCCACACCTCCACCTGCGCCGCAGTTGCTCTCTTGTTCCTCACCGAAACAGCGGTTTTTGGCACCTTTGCGGCGTTCAGTCGGCCACCGAACCGGGGCGCCTTCAGCCTCGGGGGAGATTAAGGGGAGGGGACTAGGAACTGGTTAATGGACTGCCAGCCGTGGTTGCAGCTTTGTCGGGTATCCGACTTGACGTGGTAGATGACAGGCGTATCTTGTGCGGTGCAAACTCGCGATGCTGCCCCCCGCAGCCCGCTCGCACACAGGATTGCGTCATGATCAACAATATGGACGTACAGAAGCTCGGTCAGGAGAATCTGGATCGAGCCATGCGCCTGTTGGGAGACTGGAACAGGAACTGGCAGGCAATTGCCGCCGAGATGACCGATTACAGCAAGCGCTCTTTCGAGCAGAGCACCAAGACACTCGAAAAGCTGCTGGCCGCAAAGAGCATGGAACAGGCGATCGAGATTCAGACCAGTTATGCTAAACGTGCCTACGATGAGTACATGCAGCAGATGAACAAGCTCGGCGGGATGTATGCCAATCTCGCGAAGGAGGCCTACAAGCCGCTGGACACGGGGAACTGAGCACCCCACGTTGGGGGGACATGCAGTCGTCGCGTTTCGTTGAACGGCTGACAGGCTCGGGCATATGACCGGGCCTTTTTTGCGTCGCGTTTCCGGCGATTGATCGGAAGCGGATGGATCGTTTCGGCGCAAAATCGCGTATAATGATCGTGACCCGGGGGGTTGCCGCGCCGGAAACGTCGCGTAACTTAAATCCTGGAACCTGAGAACTCGATTGGCGAACTTGGCAGGGGACGCTTCAGACGCGGAGCGTGTGGAGCAGATGACGAAGTTGATGGCTATGGCGGGGAACAACGGACCGGATAGGGGCAGCGAGGAGGACGGCCGTACTGGCCTCGTCACGAAAACCCGGCCCAAGACGAAGCGGCCGCACCTCTACAAGGTGTTGCTGCTCAACGATGATTACACGCCGATGGAGTTCGTCGTGCATGTGCTCGAAAGGTTCTTCAACAAGGGGCGGGAAGAAGCGACCCGCATCATGCTCCACGTCCACCACAAGGGCGTCGGGATGTGCGGTGTCTACACGTATGAAGTGGCAGAGACCAAGGTGACGCAGGTCATGGATTTCTCGCGTCAGCATGGCCATCCTCTTCAATGCACCATGGAGAAGGAGTAGGTTCCCCTTGCCATCGTTTTCACAGAGTCTCGAAGCGGCGCTGCACAGGGCGCTGGAGTACGCCAACGAGCGCAAGCACGAGTACGCGACGCTCGAGCATCTTCTGCTGGCGCTGATCGACGATCGCGATGCGGCGGGCGTCATGCGCGCCTGCAACGTGGACATCGACGCGCTGCGCGGCCGCGTCACTGAGTATCTGGATACCGAACTCGGGTCGCTGCAGGTGGCCGGGCCATCGGAGGCCCAGCCGACCACGGGCTTCCAGCGGGTGATCCATCGCGCCGTGGTGCATGTGCAGTCCTCGGGGCGCGAGGAGGTGACCGGCGCCAACGTGCTCGTCGCCATCTTCGCCGAGCGGGAGAGCCATGCTGCGTTCTTCCTGCAGGAGCAGGAGATGACGCGGTTCGATGCCGTGCAGTACATCAGCCACGGTATCGCCAAGCGGCCCGGCATGTCCGATCCTCGGCCGGCCCGCGGCGTGGATGAGGACACGACCGAGGGCGACGGCAGCAAGAAGCCCGGTGCCGATGCGCTCAACACCTATTGCGTCAACCTCAACAAGAAGGCGCGCGAGGGCCGCATCGATCCGCTGATCGGCCGCGAAGCGGAAGTGCTGCGCACGATCCAGGTGCTCTGCCGGCGTCAGAAGAACAATCCGCTGTTCGTCGGTGATCCGGGCGTCGGCAAGACCGCCATCGCCGAGGGCCTAGCCCGCAAGATCATCCGCGGCGAGGTGCCGGACGTCCTCAAGAACGCGACCATCTTCGCGCTCGACATGGGCGCGCTGCTCGCAGGCACCCGCTATCGCGGCGACTTCGAGGAGCGGCTCAAGGCCGTCATGAAGGAGGTCGAGAACTATCCCGGCGCGATCCTCTTCATCGACGAGATCCACACCGTCATCGGTGCGGGTGCGACCTCGGGCGGCGCCATGGACGCCTCGAACCTGCTGAAGCCGGCCCTGCAGTCGGGCACGGTGCGCTGCATCGGCTCGACCACCTACAAGGAGTACCGGCAGCATTTCGAGAAGGACCGGGCTCTGGTCCGGCGCTTCCAGAAGATCGACGTGAAGGAGCCCACGATCGAGGACTCGATCGAGATCCTGAAGGGCCTCAAGCCGTACTTCGAGGAGTACCACAAGCTCAAGTACACCAACGACGCGATCAAGGCGGCCGTCGAGCTGTCGGCCAAGTACCTTCATGACCGCAAGCTGCCCGACAAGGCGATCGACGTGATCGACGAGACGGGCGCCTCGCAGATGCTGGTGCCCGAGGGCAAGCGCAAGAAGAAGATCACCGTCAAGGAGGTGGAGGCGACCGTCGCCACGATGGCCCGCATCCCGCCGAAGACGATCACGAAGAGCGACGCGGAGGTGCTCGGCAATCTTCAGCGCGATCTGAAGCGGCTGGTGTTCGGCCAGGACCGGGCCATCGAGGCACTGTCGTCGGCGATCAAGCTCGCCCGCGCAGGCCTCAGGGAGCCGGAGAAGCCGATCGGCTCCTACCTGTTCTCAGGGCCGACGGGCGTCGGCAAGACCGAGGTGGCCAAGCAGTTGGCGAACCTCATGGGCGTCGAGCTGTTGCGCTTCGACATGTCCGAGTACATGGAGAAGCACACGGTCTCGCGGCTCATCGGTGCGCCGCCGGGCTATGTCGGCTTCGACCAGGGTGGTCTGCTGACCGACGGTGTCGATCAGCATCCGCACAGCGTCCTGCTGCTGGACGAGATCGAGAAGGCGCATCCCGATCTCTTCAACATCCTCCTGCAGGTGATGGACCACGGCAAGCTGACCGACCACAACGGCAAGCAGGTCGACTTCCGCAACGTCATCCTGATCATGACGACGAACGCGGGCGCCAGCGATCTGGCGAAAGCTCCCATGGGCTTCAACCGGGCAAGGCGCGAAGGCGAGGACACGGAGGCGATCAACAAGCTGTTCACGCCTGAGTTCCGCAACCGTCTCGACGCGGTCATCCCGTTTTCTGGGCTGCCGCCCGAGGTCATCTTCAAGGTGGTGGAGAAGTTCATCTTCCAGCTCGAGGCGCAGCTCGCAGACCGGGGGGTCACCATCGAGCTGTCGGAGGCGGCGACCAAGTGGCTGGCCGAGAAGGGTTACGACGACAAGTTCGGCGCCCGTCCGCTGGCCCGCATCATCCAGGAGTACATCAAGAAGCCGCTGGCCGACGAGCTCCTGTTCGGCAAGCTGGAGCATGGTGGCACAGTCAAGGTGCTGGTGACCGGCGAAGGCGCCGAGCAGAAGCTCGACTTCGAGATCATCCCCGGCGAGCCCAAGCCTCCGAAGTCCAAGGACGAGGACGACGGCGACGAGGACACCGAGGACGAGGGCGAGAAGGCTCTCATCGAGGCCGCGGCACCCCGCAAGGCGTTGCCGGGACCGAAGGAGAAGCGCGAGCGCAAGACCACCGGCACCGTTCCGACGGTGCCGAAGAAGTCGGAGTGATGGGGAATGAGCGAATAGCGAGTAGCGAGTAGCGAATAGGGTATTCCCGGCGGATCGAGGCTCGAAGCTCCCTATTCGCCATTCGCTATTTCGCTATTCGCCCCCCAACAGAACCGGCGCCTGCCCCGCGTATTTCCGCTCGGCCACTTCCCTGACCAGAAAGTCCGCCACGTCGGCGCGGCTGATCTGGCCGGCGCGCCATTCGGACGGATCGAGAAGGGCGCGGTACTGCCCGGTGGCGGGGCCGTTGGTTAAGAGACCTGGACGGACGATGGTCCAGTCGAGGCCGCTTTGGCGGATGATCTGCTCCTGCACGTCCTTGTCGTCGTAGACGCGCTTGAGCACCAGCGGAAAGATCACCCAGTCGTAGAGCAGGCCGCCGTGGCCGCGGCTTTCGCCGGCCCCGATGCCGGTCACGGCGACCAACCGGCGCACGCCGGTCTCCTTCATGGTGTCGACGAGCGCACGGGTGGCGGTGGAGAACAGGCGGGTGCCCGAAATCGTCGTGCTTGCGCTGGGGGCGGCGCCGAGGGTCACGATGACCGCGTCGACGCCCTCCAGGGCGTTCAGCAGGGCGGTCTTGTCGGTAGCGTCGCCTGTGACCTTCTCCAGCTTCTCATCCTCGATGGGAATGGTCGAGGCGGACCTTGCGAGCGCCCGCACGGAGTGCCCGGCAGCGAGCGCCTTGCGTACCGTTTCGAGCCCTGTGCCCCGGCTGGCTCCGACAATCAGGATGCGCGCCATCGGACTGCTCCTTGCGCGTGCGCCTCACCGCCCCCTTGGCGTCGCAATCCGGGCAGGATCGCAGGTCAGCTTGCGAGCGCCTGCCGGATCTTCTCCGCGTTGGCGGCAAGCACCTCATTGTCCTCCATCTTGCCCGTATGCGGTCCGAGCTGGACGCCTTCCCATCGGGGCAGCACGTGGAAGTGGAGGTGGAAGACGACCTGGCCGCCCGCAGGCTCATTGAACTGCTGGATCGTGACGCCGGTTGCGTCGAAGGCCTTCATCACCGCCCGGGATAGCCGCTGGACGGTCGCCATGCAGGCGGCAAGCTGCTCCGGCGTGGCGTCGAGGACGTTGCGCGCCGGCGTCTTCGGAATGACGAGCGTATGCCCCCTGCTGCGGGGCATGATGTCCATGAAGGCAAAGGTGTGCTCGTCCTCATAAACCTTGTGGGCCGGCAGCTCGCCTCTCAGGATCTTCGCGAACACGTTGCTGTCGTCGTACGTGGTCATGCACCGTCCTCATCGTTGCCGTTGGACATCAGAACGTTTCTTCGGTGGCTGCCGTTGCCTTCCGGTAGGGACCGTAGGCGGCCAGCACCTCCCTGTGCTCGGCCACTTCCTGGCGCTCCTCCTCCAGATAGCGCGCAACCGCCCGGCGGAAGTTGCGGTCGGCAATCCAGTGCAGCGAGTAGGTCGGAACCGGCATGTAGCCGCGCGCCAGCTTGTGCTCGCCCTGCGCACCGGCCTCCACCCGTGACAGTCCGCGGGCGATCGCGAACTCGATGGCCTGATAGTAGCAGACCTCGAAATGGAGGCACGGGTGATGCTCGATGGCACCCCAGTAGCGGCCGTAGAGGCAGTCGCCGCCGATAAGGTTCAGTGCGCCGGCGATGTAGCGTCCCTGCCGCCTGACCATCACGAGCAGACAGCGGTCGGCCATGGCTTCGCCGAGCAGCGAGAAGAATCGGCGGTTGAGATACGGCCGGCCCCACTTGCGCGAGCCGGTGTCCATGTAGAAGTCGAAGAAGGCGTCCCAGTGTTCCTCGTGGATGTCGCTGCCGGTCAGGTGCTCGATGGTGAGGCCTGGGCCAAGCGCCTGGGCGCGCTCCTTGCGCACCGTCTTGCGCTTGCGCGAGGCGAGGCTCGCCAGGAAATCCTCGAAGGTCCGGTAGCCTTCATTGTGCCAATGGAACTGCTGGTCCGTACGCTGCAGGAAACCAAGGTCCGGCAGGCGCTGCCATTCGCCTTCGGTGGGAAAGGTGATGTGAAGGGATGAAACGCCGAGCTTCTGGGCGAGCGTGACGGCGGCTGCGGCGAGAGTGCCTTCGCGCTCTTCACTGTCCGGGCCGGGAGGAACGAGCAGCCGCCGGCCCGGAACGGGGGTGAAGGGGACGGCGCTCAGCAGCTTGGGATAGTAGCTGCCGCCGGCCCGCTCGTAGGCATCGGCCCAGCCCCAGTCGAACACGTACTCACCGCGGCTGTGGCTCTTCAGATAGCAGGGCATGGCGCCGGCGATGCCGCCGCCGGGCCCTTCGAGGAGGAGATGCTGCGGCAGCCACCCGGTATGCCGGTTGACCGTGCCTGCGTCCTCCAGCGCCTTCAGGAAAGCATGTGCCAGGAACGGGTTGAACTCCCGGGCGTCCGGATTGGCGCACGCGTCCCATGCACCAGCGTCGATTTCGGTCATCGACGTGGCGACGCGCACGACAGCAGTTTCACTTCGTCCCATCATCGCTCCGAAACGCTCCGGCAATCCAGCATATCAGGCTGCCTGCGCCCGTTCGACGGCTGCTCTACCGAACGCGGCCTTTTGCTTCAGGTGCTGTCGAGCAGTCGTAACCCCAGCACGCCTGCGATGATGAGGCCGAGGCAGGCGATACGTGCGGCATCTGCGGGTTCATCGAAAAGCAACATGCCGAGGATCGCGGTCCCGGTGGCGCCGATGCCGACCCACACGGCGTAGGCCGTGCCGATTGGCAGCGTCCTGGCCGCCACCGCGAGCAGATACATGCTCGCAGCCATCGCCAGCAGTGTGAATACGGATGGCCATAATCGCGTGAACCCTTGCGTGTACTTCAAACCAATGGCCCACACGACTTCCAGCATGGCGGCGACAAGGAGCATTACCCAAGCCATGGAGCTCTCCCGAATGAAGCAGGGTCGTTCCTGCCGAGGCCCCTTGGCTGTGAGGTCGTCCCCACGGGCAGTCCAGCAGTTTCAATCAGCTCATCAGCTTCGATGATCAAGACGCACAGGCTCCGGTCAGGCAAGACTGGGATCGCAGCTCTCGAAGATCGGCGCGTCAGCCCATGCGGCGGCGCGCCGGAGCTGGTCCTTCGTGCGTACGGTCCATGCGAAAAGGGGCAAGCGCACCACCTCGCGTGCAAAGCGGGTGACGGGCGTCGGCAGGTCGTCGACGTGGTAGGCGATGAAGCTGGGGTGAGCCGGCCCCGCCTCGAGGCAGTGGCTGAGGCGGAAGGCGCGCTCGGCGTCGATCGCATCCGGCAGATCGTCCGCCTTCTGGTAGTCACCGGACACGATGCCGCGTGGAATGTCCGGAGCCAGCCCGCGCAGCGCCGTGATGATCGCGGGATCGAACGACATGAGAGCAATGGGTCCCTGATAGGTGATGGAGAACTCCGCCACAGCCGCAAGAAATCGCGGGTCCGGCTCGTCCCAGTCGCTCTTGATCTCGACCAGCAGCGGCACCTTGCCTGCAACGAGCTCCAGCAGATCGCGATATGGGAGGAGCAAGGTGCTCTGACCACGGTAGCGGAGCGCGGAGAGCTCGGCCGGGCTCCGCGCGGCGACCGCACCTTCAGCATCTACGAGCCGGTCGAGCGTCGCATCATGGAACACGAACGGCGTGCCGTCGCGGGCCGGGCGCAGGTCGCATTCGATGCCAAATCCTGCAGCAATGGCCGCCTCGAACGCCGGAGCCGTGTTCTCGATCCGGCCGACGGCGGCGTCGTGCAGGCCGCGGTGAGCGATGGGGCGCAGGAAGTCTGTACTGAGGAAGACGCATCCGTGATCGAACATCGCCCGGCCCGAGATCGTTTACGTTGCAGGAAACCACAATCTGGTAGACGTGAGAGTGCTGACTTTGCAAGCCGCATCCACCGTGCGAGGGTTCCCGCCCAGGCGAGAAATGCGGCGCGTGCTCGCTGGAGAAGCTTAATGGGCGTTGGACCGAGACTGGTCGCGGCAGGGCTGGCATGGATTGCGGTGGCCGCCTGCGCAACGGCTGGGGTGGCGGAAAGCGGCGGGCTCGTCCCACATCGCGCCGTGTACGATATCACACTTGCGGAAGCGCGCCCGGGTGCCGGGATTTCCGAGCTCACGGGACGGATGGTCTACGAGCTGACCGGGGCGGCCTGCACGGGCTTCACACAGAAGATGCGGTTCGTCACGAGCACCACGAACCAGGAGGGCGAAACGAGCATTACCGATATGCGCACGTCGAGCTGGGAAGATGCTTCGGGCGACCGCTTCCGGTTCGAGAACAGTCAATACCGCGACCAGCAGCGGATCGAGCAGACCGCCGGAGAAGCGGTGCGCAGGAAGAACCACGGAGAAATCCGGGTCGAGCTGAAGCAGCCGAAGAAAAAGGTCATCAAGCTGCCCGAAGGCGCGATGTTTCCCATCCAGCATTCGAGCCGGCTGCTCGAGGCCGCGCGCGAAGGCAAGCACGTTTTCGCCACCGATCTGTTCGACGCCTCGGAGAAAGGCGAGAAGGTTTACGCGACGAGCGCCTACATCGGGTCCCGTCATGAACCAGGCTTCAACCATCAGCTGCCGGACGTGACCAATGGCGATGCGCTGGACAGTCTGGCCGCATGGCCCGTGGCCCTGAGCTACTACGAGAAAGGATCGGAGCTGGAGGACGCGGTGCCGTCCTACGAGCTTTCATTCATATACTTCGAAAACGGTGTTTCGCGGCGCCTTCTCATCGACTACGGCAACTTCTCCATCCGGGGGGAGCTGAAGGAGCTGCAGATGCTCGAGCCGGAGGCATGCAAAGCCGGCCGGAAAGGCGGCAAGGCGCGCTGAGCCCCCCGCGCTGGCCTCGCTCTAACGACTCGTGCCGGAGTACTATCCGGCGCGTCCCCAAAGCCACGCGGCCCCGCGCACGCCGCTGGCATCGCCCCATTTCGGCGGGCGAATATCGATGTTGGCCTCGTCGGACAGAACGAAAGGTGCCATCAACTTCGGCAGAACGTCATAGAGATGCTCGAGCTGGGAGAGGCCACCGCCGAGAACGATCACCTCCGGGTCGAGGATGTTCACCACGTGCGCCAGCGCGCGAGCGAGCCGTGAGGCATGACGCGCAAGCGTTTCGCGGGCGGCTGGATCACCGGCGGCTGCGCGCTCGCCGATTTCAGTAGCGAGTATCCTCTCCCCGGTCGCGCGCTCGTGATCCGATTCCATAGCCGGGCCGGCAACCCAGGTCTCGATGCAGTTCGGCCGGCCGCACCAGCAGCGCCGGCCGGGATACTCGTCCGGCTCAGGCCAGGGGAGGGGATTGTGTCCCCATTCACCGGCGATGCCGCGGGGGCCGTTCAGGAGTTCGCCGTTGATGACAATTCCACCGCCACAGCCCGTGCCGAGGATGACGCCGAAGACGCAATGTGCCCCCGCGGCTGCGCCGTCCGTCGCTTCCGACAGCGCGAAACAGTTGGCATCGTTCGCGAGGCGGACCCGCCGTCCGAGCCGCTGGGAGAGATCGCGATCGAACGGCTGCCTGTTGAGCCACCTGGAATTCGAGTTCTGCACCAGCCCGGTTGCCGGCGAGATCGAGCCCGGCATTCCGACGCCGACCGTGCCGCGGGCCCCAGCCTCGGCCTCGAGCTGAAGAACGAGGTCGCAGATGGCGTTAAGCGTTCCTTCGTAATCACCACGCGGGGTGGGAACGCGAAGCTCCTCGCTGATCCGCTCGCCAGGCAACAGGGCTACGGCAGCGATCTTGGTGCCGCCAAGATCGACGCCGATCCGGATGGGCTCTTGTCCGATGGCCGTCATGTGCTCTCCGCGTGCTTGGCAAGTAACTCGATGGCCTCTCCGATCCGTTCCGGCGGCAGGGAGGCGGCCGCGGCGAACACGAGTAGCATGGATTCATCGCCGGCCAGGTGATCGAGCACGGCCCAAAGCGTTTCCGGCTTGCCAGCCTGTGCGCTTAGCTCAGCCCCCGTGAGCCCGGTCAACGCCAGAAACCGGCCGAGCCGCGTCTCGTCCTCGGCGAGGAAAGCCAGGGCCTTGAGACCGATGATCTCCGCTTCGTCAAGCTTCAACGTGTATCTGGAGCGCATCGCGGCGTGCTCTTTGTCAGCATGGAAAATATTCCGTGACTGTACACCTTAAACTGTTGGTTACGGCTTCCGGGGCACATTGCGCCTGCTGCGGGTCCGTCGAATCGGTGCAAGAGTGGGTTGGGTAAAGAGCAGGCTGGCCGAGGCCATGAATTATCAGGATCGAGGCGCGACCATCAATGGCCTGCGACCGCTCGTGCGCCGATCGGCCAAGCTCGTCCTCATCGTGGAAGACAACGAGCTCAATATGAAGCTCTTCCACGACCTGCTCGATGCCCACGGCTATGCAACTCTGCAAACGCGCCACGGGATGGAGGCGCTCCATCTTGCGCGCAAGCACCGTCCCGACCTGATCATCATGGACATCCAGCTTCCTGAGGTCTCCGGGCTGGAGGTCACCAAGTGGCTCAAGGACGACGACGAGCTGCGCGACATCCCGATCATAGCCGTCACCGCGTTCGCCATGAAAGGCGACGAGGAGCGAATCCGCGAGGGCGGCTGCGAGGCCTACATATCCAAGCCCATCTCCGTAAGCGGCTTTATCGACACGATCCGCCGGTTCATAGGAGAATCGCGTCTGCCGAATAGTAGTGCGTAAGGTTAAGGCAATGACTGCTCGCGTTCTGGTGGTCGACGACATCCCGGCCAACGTCAAGCTGCTCGAGGCGCGGCTGTCGGCGGAGTATTTCGATGTGCTGACGGCGTTTTCCGGTCGGGAGGCACTGGATTTCTGCAGCCGCGAGCGCATCGACGTCGTGCTGCTCGATGTCATGATGCCGGGCATGGACGGGTTCGAGGTCTGCAAGCACCTCAAGTCGGATCCGACGACACAGCACATTCCGGTCGTCATGGTGACGGCTCTCGATCAGCCTTCCGACAAGATCCAGGGTCTCGAGGCGGGTGCCGATGATTTCCTGACGAAGCCCGTCGATGACATTGCCCTCATCACGCGCGTGCGCAATCTCGGCCGTCTGAAGATGCTCAATGACGAGATCCTCATGCGTGCCGAGACGCGGGAGAGGATGGGGCTGGCGCCTGTCGACAGCCTAGCCGACGCCTTCGGCCATGAGCGGGGACGCATTCTGCTCGTCGATGACAGCCGCCGTTCTGCCCAGCGTATGGTCGACATGCTGGCCAGGGCCGGTCACGAGACGGTCGTCGAAAGCGATCTGCAGGCGGCCCTCATCGTTGCGGCGGAACGGAAGCTCGATCTGCTGATCGTCAGCCTCAGCCTTGCCAATGCGGACGGCCTCAGGCTGTGCAGCCAGGTGCGCTCGCTCGACAGGACGCGGCACCTGCCGATCATCATGGTGGTCGATCCGTCGGATGAGAGCAGGCTGCTGCGCGGGTTGGATCTCGGCGCCAACGACTACCTCATCCGGCCGATCGACAGGAACGAGATGCTGGCGCGCGTCAGGACTCAGATCCGGCGCAAGCGTCACTCGGAGCACTTGCGGACGCGGTTGGCCGAAAGCGTCGAGCTGTCGATCAAGGATGCGCTGACGGGGTTGTTCAACCGGCGCTACATGGAGAGCCACCTCAAGGCGCTCGTCGATCAGTCCACCGCCACGGGGCGGCCGCTGTCGATCCTGGTCGCCGACATCGACCTCTTCAAGCGCATCAACGACACGCACGGGCACGCATCGGGCGATGCGGTGCTGAAGGAGTTCGCGGCCCGCTTCCGCCGGAACACGCGTGGCGTCGATCTCGTCTGCCGGCTGGGCGGCGAGGAGTTCGTCGTGGTGATGCCGAACACCGATATCCGGTGGGCGTCTCAGATCGGGGAAAGACTGAGAGCCTGCATTGCTGCCGAGCCCTTCCGGCTGGATTCCGGCCATAGTCTCGCAATCACGGCCAGCGTCGGCGTGGCGTCCGTCGAAAGTGCAGATGACACCCCTGCAACACTGTTCAGACGCGCCGATAGCGCGCTCTACATGGCAAAGCGTGCAGGACGCAACCGGGTTGTCGTCGAGGCGGCTTGATCCAAAAGCGCAGTGAAATGAACAACTTGCGTGTGCTGTTTGACTGCCCGCAAGTCGCGAGATCGCCGGCTAGCTCGCTCTAAGGTTGTAGGCGAACTTTCACTCGTTCATGCAGCGTGTTGACGATGCTGGCGAATCACAATTCGTGCGGCTTGCAAAGCAATTGGCGATCTGTCAAGATTGCACTTGGGACAATCTACCACGGTTAAACTCGGGCGGTTTGGATCTCGCGAACGCAAGCAACCAGAGGTCCCCGACGAGTTCGGTAATGTCCGCTGCGTCTCAGGTCCGCCGCATCTCCTGAACGCACGGACATGGGTCGGCCTGCAGCTGGAGTTGGCCTCCTCGTTTGGCTGCAAATGGTCGATCTCACCAAGCGGGGAGCCAACGCCCTCTTTGGCAATCCGCTTGGTTATCAGGTCAGGGACTGCGACGTACTCGGACTTCTACCCCGCTGCCGAGAATCGTTGCGGGCCCTGACCGAGGCCCTTCTTCTCTTGGGAAAAGGCGAAAGACAGTCAACTCCGGTTGCCGCATAGGCCCGGAGCACCGCAATCAACTCACTGGTCGATGAGCCTGCCTCGCTTGGCCCAAAGCGCCGATCAACGCAGGGCCGGTGAAAGCCAGCCTACTTGATCTTGGCTTCCTTGAACTCGACGTGCTTGCGCGCGACGGGATCGTACTTCTTGAAGCTCAGCTTCTCGGTGCTGGTACGCGGGTTCTTCTTCGTGACATAGAAGTAACCGGTGCCGGCCGTCGAAAGCAGCTTGATCTTCTGCGTGATTGGCTTCGCCATGACGTCCTGCAGACCTTGAGCGCATCATGCGCGTTCATTGAAATTCGGGCGCACCATACCTTGGCCGCTCCCGGTGTCAAGTTGTACTGATGCATCGGCCACGGTCAGAAGCTCCCGGCGGAATGTCCCGTTCTTATGGTGGTAATAGGGCACCGGGGCCTCGGCCGACCCGTTCTCAGCATCCCGCAGGAAGTCCGTCAGGTCCTCCAGGATGACGCGTGTAATGGCCGGAATATCGAGGCTCCGCGCCTCCTCGATGGTGAGCCAGTGCAACCCGGACAGCTCCCCGTCGTCGGAGGTGTCGACCTCGTGACTGATCTCGTCGGCCGAGATGCAGAAGAAGCGGGTGTCATAGCGCCGGGGCCGGCCCGGGGGCGTAATGGCGCGCGCGAAAAGCCTGAGCGAGCTCAGCTTGGGCAGGTAGCCGCAGGCGAAGAAATCGTTCCAGCTCTCCACCGCGCAGGTCTGGGTGGAGGTCGCGGGCGCGCCGATGACGACCCCTGCCTCTTCGAAGGTCTCACGGACGGCGGCCATGCCGAGCGCACGCGCTCTCCCGGGGCTCGGGTGTCCCTTCATGTCGAGCAATAATTTGCTGACCTCGATCGCCAGCAGCTCATCCGCACTTTGAATGGTGCGGTCGCTCTCGTCGACGCGCCCGCCCGGGAAAACGTACTTGCCCGGCATGAACACCTGATCGAGTCGCCTGCGCCCCATCAGCACGCGCGGCGTACCCATCACCCGGTCGATGATGACGAGCGTGGCGGCATCGCGCGGCCGCATGGATTTTGCTGGATCGCTCCCGGCGGGTGGCGTGCTGGTGCTGGTCATCGAACCTGGAGGGCTGGGTCGCGTAAGGAAGTTGGGGGTCAGGTATGGTGGGGCGAGTGCGCCGGATCGTGCTCGCCCTCGTCCGGATCAGGATGCATGCCGAAGCCGTGCATCTCGTTCGCCCACTGCAGCCCGACGATCGATCCCTTGATGCTCGGCAGGAGAATGAGCGATAGCACCACCGTCAGCGGCAGCCACAGCGCCATATGCAGCCATTGCGGCGGGGACGCGGCCTGCTCCAGCACCAGGACGCCTGCCACGATCAGATGCCCGACTATGGTGATTGTGAGATAAGGCGGTGCATCGTCGGCACGGTGGTGGTGCAGCGCCTCCTGGCAGGAAGGGCAGGTATCCGCAACCTTCAGGTAGGCGCGGAAAAGGCGGCCATTGCCGCAGGCCGGGCACTTATGCCGCGCGCCGCGCAGCAGGGCGTCGTACAGGTTGCGATGTCGCTGAACGGAAACTGCCATGATTTGCCGGTGTCCTTGGCCGCGAGGCATCACGCGGGCTTGCTTACATGCATAGGTGACCGCAAAACCCCCACCGTCAACCCCTCGAAATGCCGCGTCTTATCCAGCGCGCCGCCTGCCGCGCACGGTGCGCCGTCCGCGCCAGCCCTTGGCGAGGGAAACATGGCCGCGCTTGCCTCTCGAGAGCATTTCGAAGCGCAGGGCGCCGGCTGTCGGGATCGCCTCGACCAGGCGAACCCGAACGTCGTCGCCAAGGCGGTAGGCTTCGCCGCTGCGGCTGCCGACCAGCGCGTGCTGCTCCTCGACGTGATGATAAAAGTCTCCGGTCATGGAGGAGGCGGGGACGAATCCATCCGCACCGGTCTCCTTCAGCCGGACGAACAGGCCGGATCGGGTCACGCCGGAGACGCGGGCCTCGAACTCGGCGCCGACCCGGTCGGCGAGGTGGGCTGCGATCAGCCGGTCGATCGTCTCGCGTTCCGCTGCCATGGCGCGGCGCTCGGTCTCCGAGATCGACTTTGCGACTTCGTCGAGCCGCTCTGCCTCCTCATCCGTCAGGCCATCGGGGCCAAGGCGCAGCGCTCGCACCAGAGCGCGATGCACCATGAGATCCGCATATCGCCGGATGGGAGAGGTGAAGTGCGCATACCGGCGCAGATTGAGGCCGAAATGGCCGATGTTCTCGATGGTGTACTCGGCCTGCGCCTGAGCGCGCAGCACGACCTCGTTGACAAGATCGGCCGTCGGCAAGGACTTCGCCTGCGCCAGCACCCGGTTGAAGTGAGCGGGCTTGAGCTCTCCCGGCGGCAGACGGAGTTGCAGTGTGTCGAGAAAATTGCGAAGCGCCGACAGCTTCTCTTTCGAGGGCTGGGCATGGGTGCGATAGACGAGCGCCGTCCGCCGTTGCTCCAGCGTCTCTGCTGCCGCGACGTTCGCCTGGATCATGAATTCCTCGATGAGGCGATGTGCCTCCAGCCGCTCCGGCACCATCACGCGCTCCACGCGGCCGTCCTTGCCGAGGATGATCTTCCGTTCGGGCAAATCGAGGTCCAGCGGCTCGCGACGCGCGCGTGCTGCTGCCAAGGCCTGGTAGGCCGCCCATAGCGGCTCCAGCGCCGGGCCCATCAGCGGAAGGCACTTGCTCGAGGGTCGGCCGTCGAACGCGGCCTGCGCTTCCTCGTAACTGAGCTTGGCGGCCGAGCGCATGATGGCGCGAATGAAGGTATGCCGGCGCTTCTCCCCGCGCTTGTCGAACACCATGCGGACAGCGAGACACGGGCGCTCCTCGTGCTCCCGCAACGAGCAGAGGTCGTTGGAAATGCGCTCGGGCAGCATCGGCACGACGCGATCGGGGAAATAGACCGAGTTGCCCCGGATCTGGGCCTCCCGGTCGAGCCTCGTGCCCGGCCGGACGTAATGGGCCACGTCGGCGATCGCGACGGTGACAATGAAGCCGTCACGGTTCTTCGGGTCGGGATCGGGCTCTGCGTGGACGGCGTCGTCGTGGTCGCGCGCGTCCTTCGGGTCGATGGTAACGAGCGGTACGTCCCGGAGGTCGGCCCGGCCCTCGGTCCGCAGCGGCTCCAGCCGGTCGAGCTCGGCGAGCACGCCTTCCGGAAAGTCGTCGGGAATGCCGTGGGCGTGGACCGCGATCAGGCTGATGCGGCGCTGGTCCTGTGGATTGCCGAGAGATTCCAGCACGCGCGCCTGTGGAACACCATAGCGGTGAGTGCGGGGCAGGTCGAAGCGGACGAGATCGCCGTCCTTCGCCTCGCCTTCATCGCCCGCCGCCACAGGCCAGTCCCTGAGCTGTTTCCGGTCAATGGGCGCGATCAGGCCGCCGCCGCGCTTCTCGTTGGCGCGATAGATGCCGAGCAGGCGACGCTTCTCGCGCGGCAGCTTCTTGATGGGCTCGCCTTCGAACTGAAATCCCTCGACGTCAGCTCCCTCGAGCTGCCGGACGCGCGTGAGAATGCGGTCGCCGATGCCGAGCGCACCGTCGCCCGTCTCCGGGAAGCGGCGGCTCTTGACGAGCAGCACCTTTGGGCGGGGCCCCTCGGCACGGTCCCAGACGACGGGCTCAGCAACCAGATCGCCGTCATCGTCACGCGCAATGACTTCCAGCACCGAGACGGGCGGAATGGCTCCCTTCGCGCGCACCTCTTTGCGGCGACCGGCGATCGCGCCCTCGTGGCTCAGCTCCGAAAGCAGGCGCTTCAGCTCGATTCGATCGCTGCCTTTGACGCCGAAGGCGCGGGCGATCTCGCGCTTGCCGACCTTCTCCTGCGCGCCTTTGATGAAGGTCAGGATCTCGTCTTTGGTCGGGAGCCCGCGCGCGGTTTTTGATTTCGCTTCCGCCTGTGCTGCGCGCTTGCGGGCCACGGTGTCAAATCCTTCATGTGCCTTGAGGTGGTGAGACCGCACCCGGCTTCACCATCTCACGACCTGGCGACTTCACGATTTCACGTTCCACGAGGCCCTTCACTCCGCCGCCGGCTCCGGCACCCGGGACTTGCCGGCGCGTGGCTTGACCGCTTTCTTTGCTGGCGCCTTCTTGGCCGCGGCCGAGGTCTTCTTGCCGGGGGCCTTTTCCGAAACGGCTTTCGCGGCGGCGGCTTTCTTCGCCGGAGCCTTCGCCCTGCCACGTTTGGTGCCGTTGCTGGCCGCCCGAGCCTCCAGCAACTGGATCGCCTCCTCGAGCGTCACCTCGGCCGGCTCCTTGCCCTTGGGCAGCGTGGCATTGACGGAGCCGTGCTTGACGTAAGGTCCGTAGCGTCCGGACAGCACCTCCACCTTGCCGCCTTGAGGATGCTCGCCGAGATCCTTGAGAACCTGCGCCTTCGGCCGCTGCCACTTGCCCTTGCCGCCGGCCGCCTTCTCGGCAAGCAAAGTCACCGCGCGGTTGATGCCGATCGTGAACACGTCTTCGAGACTTTCGAGGTTGGCGTAGGTTCCTTCGTGGAGCACGAAGGGCCCATAACGGCCAATCCC
This sequence comes from Hyphomicrobiaceae bacterium, assembly GCA_041687075.1. GTDB lineage: Bacteria > Pseudomonadota > Alphaproteobacteria > Rhizobiales > Hyphomicrobiaceae > ZC4RG25. The sequence continues at coordinate 32,868 of JAWLCO010000006.1, forward strand.
TGCTGTGATCGGCTTGCCCGTCTCCGGGTGCAGGCCGACCTCGCGCGGCAGAGCCAGGAGCTGCAACGCGCGCTCCAGGTCGATCGTGGCCGCGTCCATGCCGCGCGGAATGGAGGCACGCTTCGGCTTCTCGCCATCCTCCGCCTCGCCGAGCTGGACGTACGGACCGAAGCGACCCGTGCGCAGGGTCACAGGCAGGCCAGTATCGGGGTCGTAGCCCAGCAGCTTGCCTTCCGGCGGCGTCGTCTCCACCTCGCCCTGGGGCTCGGTGAACTGGCGGGTGTAGCGGCACTCCGGGTAGTTCGAGCAGCCGATGAAGGCACCGAAGCGCCCGACCTTGAGGCTCAGCCGGCCGGAGCCGCAGACAGGGCAGGTACGCGGATCACCACCGTCGGCGCGCGGCGGGAAGATGTGGGGCCCGAGGATCTCGTTCAGCGCCTCCAGCACCTCGCTGACGCGGAGGTCCTTGATACCGTCGACGGCGCCGGTGAAGTCGCGCCAGAAGTCGCGCAGCACATCCTTCCACTGCAACTTGCCGTCGGAGATGAGGTCCAGCTTCTCCTCGAGGTCCGCGGTGAAATCGAACTCCACGTAGCGGCGGAAGAAGCTCTCCAGGAAAGCGATGACCAGCCGGCCCTTGTCCTCCGGAATCATGCGCTTCTTCTCGAGCCGCACATAGCCGCGCTCCCGCAGCACGGCGAGGGTCGTGGCGTATGTCGAGGGGCGGCCGATCCCGAGCTCCTCCATGCGCTTGACGAGGGTGGCCTCGGTGTAGCGCGGGGGCGGCTCGGTGAAATGCTGGCTGGCAGTGACGGCCCTGTCCTTCAGTGCATCGCCGCGCTCGAGCGGTGGCAGGCGTCGGCTGTCGTCCTCATCCTCCAGGTCCACCTGGTCTTTGGACGCGACGCGGTCGTCGCGGCCTTCCGAGTAGAGCCGCATGAAGCCGTCGAACACGACGACGGAACCGGTGGCGCGCAGGCCGTACGCCTTGCCATCCTTGCCGTTGACGCCGATCTCGACCGTCGTCTGCTCGAGCTCGGCTGGCGCCATCTGGCTCGCGATCGTCCGGCACCAGATGAGCTCGTAGAGAGCGGCCTGGTCCTTCTCCAGATAGCGGGCGACATCGCGGGGGCGGCGGCTCGGGTCCGTCGGCCGGATCGCCTCGTGCGCCTCCTGGGCGTTCTTGGCCTTGCTCTTGTACTCCCGCGCGAACGGCGTGTAGCGCTGCCCGTACTCGCCAGCGATCACGCGGCGGATTTCGGAGACCGCCTCCGGCACGATCTGTACGCCGTCGGTACGCATGTAGGTGATGAGACCCACCGTCTCGCCGCCAAGATCGATGCCCTCGTAAAGGCGCTGCGCCACCTGCATGGTCTGCTTGGCCGAAAAGCCGAGCTTGCGAGAGGCTTCCTGCTGCAGTGTGGATGTCGTGAACGGAGCGGCGGGATTGCGCCGGACGGCCTTCTTCTCGACCGATGAGACCGTGAACCGGCCGCCCTCGATGGCTGCCTTGATGGCATTGGCGCTCGCCGAGTCCTTGATGTCGAGCTTCTTGAGGGACCGCCCGTCGATGGCAACGAGGCGCGAGCGCACGTCCTCGCCTTTGGTCGTGGCGAGCAACGCCTCGATGGTCCAGTATTCCTCGGACTTGAACGCCTCGATCTCGGCCTCGCGGTCGCAGACGAGGCGCAGCGCCACAGACTGCACGCGGCCTGCCGAGCGAGCGCCCGGCAGTTTGCGCCACAGCACCGGCGACAGCGTGAAACCGACGAGGTAATCGAGCGCGCGGCGGGCGAGGTAGGCCTCCACCAGCGGGGCATCGATGGCCCTCGGGTGCTTCATCGCGGTGAGCACCGCGTCCTTCGTGACGGCATTGAAGGTGACACGCTCGACCGGCACGCCCTTCCTCAGCGCCCGCCTCTGATCGAGCAACTGCAGGATGTGCCAGGAGATCGCCTCGCCCTCGCGGTCAGGGTCGGTGGCCAGAATGACCTTATCGGCCTTCTTCACCGCGTCAGCGATCTCCCGCATCACCTTGGCGGCCCTGGAATCGACATCCCAGTGCATCGCGAAGTCGTGGTCGGGCTCCACCGAGCCATCCTTCGAGGGCAGATCGCGGACGTGTCCGTAGGACGGGATCACCTTGTATCCCGAGCCCAGGTACTTGTTGATCGTCTTGGCCTTCGCAGCCGATTCCACGATGACGATGTTCATGTGCTTTCCGGGGTCCCCCAGCTGCGGCTCTTCCCTTACCGTCGCCCGCAGCAGGCACTTGCGCGGGGCCGCGCCAGATCCGTCGTTAACATTCAGGTCGGGGAAGATGGGTGATGGCCGTGGCGAAGTCAAATGAGGTCAATGTGCAAAAAATGCATATTGTCTTCGAGACAAGCATATTCTAGAAAGCACGCGGGCTGTAGGTGTAGCAGGTGGCAGCCTGACGGTCGAATGTTTGGGGGCATGCCATGGAAGAGGCTCGGAGAGGAGACCGCACGCTGGCGCTTGTTCACGCAAGCCAGGAGCAAGATGGGTCCATGCCGGCAGAAGGCCCGGCGGCAAACGCAACGCGGGAGCACTTCGAGTACCTGGCGGACATGATCCGGCAGATGCAGGTTCTGGCCTGGCAGACGGGCTGCTCCCGGCTGGCGGAGCTCCTGGAGCTGGCGCATCGCGAGGCAGATCAGCAGCGGCGGGCCCGCCCGAGGCGCCTGAGCTGGCTCGAGCCGGCATGAGGCCGGTGCTGCCGGTTCGGCGACACGCGGGCACGGGGAGTTGGGAGATTTCAGTCGCGGCCGGTCACCAGTGAGACGAGCTGGCTGCCGTGGTGTTCGAGGCGGCCGGCGAGCGCCAGCTCCAGCAGGACGGTCTGGACGATGCGTATCGGCAGCTGCGTGGCCCGGGCCACCTCATCGATATGGACCGGGGCAGGGCCCAAAGCGGCGATGACGCGTGACCGCTCATCCCGCTCCACCTGCGGCAATGGTTCCGGTGCGGCATCGCGTGCAGGGGCGGGTTCCTCGAGGAGCTGGATTTGGCCTGATACGGCTTGGCGGGGCCGGCCGAACGGCTGCAGCGCGTTCACCACATCCTCTGCGCAGGTGATGAGCGTGGCCCCCTCCTTGATGAGATGATTGGTTCCGGCTGCCCGAGGGTCGAGCGGATGGCCGGGCACGGCGAACACCTCCCGGCCCTGGTCCGCGGCTCTGCGGGCAGTAATCAGCGATCCCGAGCGGCGGGCCGCCTCGACAACCACCACCCCAAGCGACAGGCCCGAGATGATCCGGTTGCGGCGCGGGAAATCATTCCCCCGCGGCTGAAAGCCGGGCGGCTGCTCACCGACGAGGCAGCCCCGTTCTGCAATGGCGTGATGCAGATCGGCATTCTGTGGCGGGTAGATCATATCGAGCCCGCCTGCCAGCACGGCGACAGTCCCGGTCTCCAGCGCGGCGTGGTGCGCGGCCGTGTCGATGCCGAGCGCGAGCCCGGAGGTCACGACGTAGCCGGCCTCGCCGAGACCGGCAGCGATCTGCCGCGTGAGCTGCTGACCCGCGGCGGAGGCGGCACGCGAGCCGACGATCCCGATGGCCGGACGCGCGAGCAGCCGGTCGTCACCCTTCACGTAGATGAGCGGTGGCGCACCATCGATAACGGCAAGTGCTGCGGGGTAGCCGGGCTCGATCGTGAACAGTGGGCGTGCCCCGATGCGTTCCGCCGCGGCCAGTTCCGCTTCGGCTGCCGCTTCCGGGCAGATGCGTATGGCCGTTCGCCGTCCGCCGCGCGCTGACAGCTCAGGCAGTGCGGCGAGAGCAGCCCGCGCGCCGCCGAAATGATTGATGAGCGCCCGGAAGGTTGCGGGCCCGACGTTTTCCGAGCGGATGAGCCGCAGGCAGGCGAGGCGCTGACTGTCGTCGAGGCGGGCGGTCGGCAGCGGCGGTGGCTTGGGCCTGGTGATTTTGTCAGGCGCGCGCACCGATCTTGCTCTCCGTGCCGGCCATCAGGCGCTGGATGTTGGCGTGATGCTTCAAGGCGAGAAGGACGCTGAGCACCGCCATCAGCAGTGCGATCTGGTCCTCGCCCAGGAACCAGAGGAGCAGCGGTGTCGTGATGCTTGCCGTCAGCGCCGAGAGTGAAGAGTAACGGGTCAGCACGGCGACCGCGAGCCAGACGGCGCAGAAGGCCAGCGCCGCCGGAAAGTGAAGGCCGATCAGGACGCCGATGTAGGTCGCGACGCCCTTGCCGCCCTTGAAGCCGAGCCAGACGGGGAAGATGTGCCCCAGGAACGCGCCAAGTCCACTCGCCAGCGCTGCTACCGGACCGCCGACTGCAGACCCGATCAGAACTCCGGCAGTGCCCTTGAGGGCATCGAGCATCAGCGTAGCGGCCGCGAGCGCCTTGTTTCCCGTCCGAAGCACGTTGGTCGCGCCGATGTTTCCGGAGCCGATGCTGCGGATGTCGCCCATCCCGGCCAGGCGCGTCAGCAGCAGCCCGAAGGGGATCGACCCCAGTGCATAGCCGATGGCCAGCGCAAGAACGAGGGTGGTGTTCGCAAATTCAGTCATGTGGTGGTCACTGCGCGGAGCGCTGCGGGCGCATCCTCATCCCCGCGGCGTGTCAGGGTATCGATACACCGTTTCGCCTTCAACCATGGTCAGCAGGATGCGGCCTTGCATCTTGCTCTCGTCGAACGGCGAGTTCTTGGAGCGTGAGCGCAGAAGCTCGCGGTCGACGACCCACGGCTGGCCCATGTCGAACAGCATGAGATCGGCCGGTGCGCCTTTCTGCAGCCGGCCCGAGGGCAGGCCCAGCAGGCGGGCCGGACTGCTTGTCATGGCGCGGAGCAGGACCATCAGGCTCACGCCGTCGGTGTAGTGGAGCCGCAGGGCCGCCGACAGCAGCGTCTCGAGCCCGATCGCCCCATCGGCCGCTTCCGCAAACGGGCGGCGCTTCACGTCAGCGTCCTGCGGGTCGTGGCTCGACACGATGACGTCGATATCCCCCGCAGCCAGCCCGCGGACGAGTGCCGACCGATCGTCCTCCGCACGCAGCGGCGGGCGCAGTTTGAAGAAGGTCCGGTACGACCCGATGTCATTTTCGTTGAGCGCCAGATGATTGATCGACGCTCCGCACGTGACCGGCAGGCCCGCGGCCTTGGCAGCGCGAATGATGTCGAGGCTCTCGCGGCAGGAGATGGTTGCCGCGTGGTAGCGCCCGCCAGTGATTTCGACGAGGCGGATATCCCGCTCCAGCACGATCGTCTCGGCCGCCTTCGGGGCGCCGACCAGGCCCAGCCGCGCCGCGACGTGGCCCGCGTTCATGCAGGTGCCGTCGGCAAGATAGGGGTCTTCCGCGTGGTGCACGATGAGCGTGCCGAAGTCCTTGGCGTAGAGCAAGGCGTTGCGCATCACCTTGGTGTTGGCGACGCTGCTCTTGCCATTGGAAAAGGCAATCGCCCCGGCGCGCTTCAGCAGGCCGATCTCGGTGATCTCCTGGCCTTCGAGCCCCTTGGTCAGCGCCGCCATGGTGTGGACGTTGACAACGGCATTGTCGCGTGCGCGCCGCTGGATGAAGTCGACGAGTGCCACCTGATCTATCACCGGGTTCGTGTCCGGCATGACCACGATGGTCGTCACGCCGCCCGCGGCGGCCGCCTGGCTGGCGGTCTTCAGCGTCTCACGGTGCTCGGCGCCGGGCTCGCCCGTGAACACCTGCATGTCGATCAGGCCGGGTGCCAGTATGTGCCCCTTGCAGTCGATCACCTCGGCGCCTTCGGGCGCGCTGCGGCGCAGGTGGCCGCCGATATCGGCGATCTCGCCGTCGGCGACGAGCAGGCCGCCCGGCTCGTCCCGGTTCGAAGCCGGATCGATGAGGCGCGCATTGATGAAGACCGTGCGGCTCGCCGTATTCGCGTGCTGTGAGTTCTGGGCGCGCATCTGCCGGCTCATCGGTTGGGAAGGTTGCGGGCGAGCGCCTCGAGCACGGCCATGCGCACGGCCACGCCCATCTCGACCTGCTCGCGGATCAGGCTACGGGAGTGGTCTGCGATCGTCGACGCGATTTCGACTCCCCGGTTCATGGGGCCGGGGTGCATGATGAGCGCATCGGGCTTGGCCCGCGCCAGCTTCTCGTGGTCGAGCCCGAAGAAGTGGAAATACTCGCGGATGGACGGCACCAGCGAGCCCTGCATGCGCTCGCGCTGCAGCCGCAGCATCATCACGATATCCGCGCCTTCCAGCCCCTTCCACATGTCCGTGAAGACCTCCGCGCCGAAGCGTTCGGGCTCGGCGGGCAGCAGCGTCGATGGCGCGATCAGCCGCACGCGCGCACCCATCGTGTTCAGCACGTTGATATTCGAACGCGCCACGCGGCTGTGCAGGATGTCTCCGCAGATGGCCACCGTCAGCCCGGCGATGCGGCCCTTCGCACGGCGGATGGTGAGCGCATCGAGAAGTGCCTGCGTCGGGTGCTGGTGAGCGCCGTCGCCCGCATTGATGACCGAGCAGTCGACCTTCTGCGCCAGCAACTCGACGGCACCGGCCGCGTAGTGGCGCACGGCGATGATGTCCGGCCGCATGGCGTTCAGCGTCATCGCCGTGTCGATCAGCGTCTCGCCCTTCTGCACCGAGGAGGTCGAGACGTTCATGTTCATGACGTCGGCCCCCAGCCGCTTGCCCGCGAGCTCGAAGGAGCTCTGCGTGCGGGTGGATGCCTCGAAGAACAGGTTGATGAGGGTGCGGCCCCTGAGGTCGTCGCGCTTCTTGTTGACCTGCCGGTTGGTCTCGGCGGCCTTGTCGGCAAGGTCGAGAAGCGCGGTGATCTCCCCCGCCGTCAAGGTTTCGCAGGTCAATAGATGGCGGTGAGGGAAGAACGTGTGGTCAGCGGATGGGGCGGTGCTGGTCATCAAGGCCGGTTCTATAGGAGCAGTTCAGCGCTCCGGCAAGCGGATTGGCAAGGCTGTCGACAGGGGAACATGGGCGCCGATGGCGGGTTCCGGCTGAGAGGGGCGAGTAGCGAATGGCGAGTAGCGAATAGGGAGACAGACCCCCAGCTATTCGCCATTCGCCATTCGCCATTCGCCATTCCCTATTCGCTCGCCATCACAAACGGTTCTGGTTGGCTGGGCCGGCGTCGCGGTGCGGGGGTGTGGCTGGCGCGGAAGGATGGCTTCCGGCGCTTGCTCGATCGGCTCGAAGCTGGGAGACTGGCCGCCCACAGACCCCGGAGCCCATTTCAGCGCAATGCAGCCCTTCCTGCCGCCGCTTCTCGTGGTGCTGGTGCCGCTTGTCGGCATGTCGGCGCTACACCTGTTCCTGCCCGTCGTTGCGCCGGCGATGATGGCGGCAGCCGGCGTCGATCCGACGGCTTACGGCTGGATTGCGGGTGCGGCGGGGCTCGGGTCGATCTGGCTCTACATGTCGAACCACGGCATCACGCCGGCGCTCGGGCCGGTGCGGACGCTGCAGGCCGGTGTTCTTATCGGGCTTGCCGGCGCGACACTCGCCATGACGGCAGTCCTGCCGGCGATGGTGGCCGGCGCCGTGCTGCTCGGCTTCGGTTATTCGACCTCAACCCCCGGCGGCAGCCAGATTCTCGCCGACCAGACTCCCAGATCGCACTGGTCGATGCTGTTCTCCCTGCGGCAGGCGGGCGTGCCGCTCGGCGGCGTCATCGCGGGCGGGCTCGGCGGCTGGCTCATATCGCAGCTCGGGTGGCGGCCTGCTTTCGGGCTGGTCGGCCTGGTTTGCCTGACGCTTTGTGCTCCGCTGCTGACGGCACCCCGCCACTACAACACGATCCGGCCACTGAAGCCGTTTCGGGTCTCATCGATCTTCGCGCCGTCCAATCTTCAGCGCCCGTTCCGGGCGCTGGGTCTCGCGCCGGGGCTCGTCCGGCTCGCGGTCGCCTGCGTCGGCTTCGCGACCGTCCAAAGCGCCTGCTTTTCGTTTTTCGTCATCTATCTGCACGCCGGTCTCGGCTACGGGCTGGCCCTTGCCGGAAGTTTGTTCGCCGCGCTGCAGGCGGCGAGCGTGCTGGGACGGATCGCGTTCGGCTTCGTAGCCGACCGCCTCGGTTCGCCGCGCCCGGTGCTGATGGTGCTCGCGGCCTGCTCCGCGGGTTCAGCATTGCTCATCGCGGCGCTCGGGCCGGGGCACGGGCCTCTGTTCCTGTTCGGCGTATCAGCCCTCGTCGGCGCGTCGGTCGCGACCTGGAACGGACTCTATCTCGCAGAAGCGGCAAGCCTCGCGCCGCCCGAGTCGGTGAGCGAGGCGACGGCCGGCACGACGTTCTTCGTGTTCCTGACATACACGGTGACGCCGCCGGTCTTCGGTGCACTGATCAACGCGTTCGGATACGAGGCCGCATTCGTGGCCGCTGCGGTGGGGGCGGCGAGCTCGGGGGTGGTGTTGTTGCTGGGGCGGCGGTCGGAGCCCTTGTCCCAGCATGATTACCATTGAGGCCACTCGGGGGCATCTGACGCCCGACTGGCCCTCGACCAAGCGAATGCGCCGAAACCGTGGCCGTTTTATCACGCCACTGAGCTGATTGGTTGGTTACGTAAGCAACGATCTTCCGCCTTTCGGAAGCTCGAATATACTCGGTCCGTTAAATTGCTAACTTTTTGAGTAACGACCTTTCGCGGAGGAGGGGGCATGCGTTTAGCACTATCGACTGTGGCACTCGTAGCTTGCACGAGCCTTGCCAGCGCGGCGGATCTGGGTGGGCCGTACGGGTATGATGGATCGATCAAGGATGGGCCGTATGCGGCGCCTGCGTACAATTGGAGTGGGCTATACTTCGGCGGACATACCGGCTTGGCTACAGGGGAGTGGGATGGAAGGACCCAAGGTGGCAATGATGCGCAGCCAACCAGCGGGGGCTACCTGGATCCGCATAAGACGCTAGATGGCGACGGCTGGCTAGGCGGCGCACAGGTCGGCTACAACTGGCAGCATGGCAGCCTGGTTTTCGGGGTTGAGGCTGACATCTCGTGGACCGATCTCGATGGCCACTGGGATGGCGTCACGGATGACGACGGTAGCACCTCTGAATGGGACAAGGGCTACGATATCTCTCTGGAGTACTTTGGAACGGCTCGTATCCGCGTGGGCTATGCAGGCGGCCGCTTCATGCCATACATCACAGGCGGCTTCGCATGGGCGAAGACGAGTGGCGACATATCCAGCGCGTACTACAATCAGAACGGCACCAACTACGTTGGCACCTCTTACGCCTCAGTGGATGAGACTCACACCGGCTGGGTGGTCGGCGCGGGCGCCGAGCTGATGCTCGCCAGCGGCTGGACAGCGAGAGCCGAATGGCTGCACATCGACCTCGGTGAGGAAGATTACCACTTCACGGGCAAAACTTATGCGGGCGATGATTGGAACGACGACAAGTTCCCTGCTGACCTGACCTTCGACGTCTTCCGTATTGGCGTAAACTATAAGTTCGGCCACTGACGTCGGGCTATCCCTCTGTTTGACCCGGCCGGGCCCATGCTCGGCCGGAGTCGTCTGGGATCAACCCTGTGATCAGACGGCTGAACCGGCGCACCGCTCGGGAAGGTCCGGTCAATCCCAACCCTTTACCCGCGCCTCCACCTCCGGGTCGAGCATCTCGCTCGACATCCGTGCGCCGAGACCCGCCTCGACCAGCCGGCCGTAGGCCGCCTGCATCACTTCTTGAATCGCCTTCCCATCGGGATCATCCGCAAATAGGGGCGCCGCGTAGGTGACGTCCTTGTGGCAATTGCCGATGGAGAACTTGTTGCGTGTGTAGTCGCCAGCGAGAGCTCCCTGCACGAACTGATCGAGCACGCGGGATCCGGCAGTGCCCTGGCTTGCCAGCCGGTAGAGCTGCGCCTCGTCGATGCCGCTGCGCCGGGCGGCGCGGAAGGTCTGGGTCACGAGCTGGCGCAGGCCGACGGTCAGGAAGTTGTTCAGCAGCTTGGCCTTGTTGCCCGCGCCGACAGGTCCGAAGTGAGCCACGTCGGCGCTGTAGGCCTGCAGGATGGGTTTGGCCCGCTGCAAATCGGTCTCCGAGCCTCCGGCGAACGTGCCGAGCTTGCCTCCGGCTGCCTGGGGCGGACCGCCGACAACCGGAGCATCGATGAATGTCACGCCCCTGGCCGCCGCCTCGGCGGCAAGCATTTCCGAGGTCTCGGGCTTCGAGGTCGTGATGTCGATGATCATTTTGCCCGCATCCATGGCGGGCAGCATCTGGCGGACAAGCTCGGCTACGGTATCCGCGCTGTTCACGCAGATCATGACGACCTCGGCGCTTGCCGCCAGCTCACGAGCGTCCTTCGCTTCCTGAGCGCCGCGGTTGAGCAGATCATCGATGCGCGTGCGGTTGCGATGGGCGATAACGCTCAGCGGGTACCCGGCCCTGATCAGGTTGAGGCAGATGCCATGGCCCATCATGCCGGCGCCGATGAACCCGATCTTCACCTGAGGACCGCCCGACATCGAAGCCCTCCCACTGGCAGCCGGAAATGGTGGGCGGTGAGAGGATCGAACTCCCGACATCCTCGGTGTAAACGAGGCGCTCTACCGCTGAGCTAACCGCCCACGAGAGGGGCTTCTAACCCGGCTGGCGCCAGTTGAAAAGCGTCTGGAGCGACAAGCCCCTACTGCCGCATGCACATCCTGAAGAAGGCCATGTTCGGGCAGTAGTGCGACGGGTCCGCGGCTTCGGGGATGCCATCGAGCCACTGACGGCATTTTCGGCTCGAGGGGCACAGGATGCACTTGGTGCGGGCCTGCGCGAAGGAGGCGCCGTGCTGGTGGCGTGCAGCCGCAACGGGATCGACGCCAAGCCGCTCCATCAACTCGCCCATAAGCTGGGCCTGCCGCTCGACGTGGCGGCACATCGACCAACGCATGACAGTCCTCCAGGTCCACGCCCTCACCGGGCAAGCCGGATCAGAATCCGGTGGCCACAGCGCCTGCCGATTGACCTGGATCAAGGGGAACCCGCGGCAAAAACGCCATCATGCTGCGCTTTGGCTTAGCGGCTGGTTCTGTGCGCTGGATCGGGTAGGATTCGGCCCCGAGTCGATCTCGTAACCAGGAGGAACCAGTTCCATGTCCGACCAGCCTGGCACCGGCACCCCAGGGTTCGCTACGCTTGCCATTCATGCAGGCGCTGCCCCGGACCCGTCGACCGGCGCGCGCGTGACGCCGATCTACCAAACGACCTCGTACGTCTTCAACGATGCAGACCATGCCGCCGCGCTGTTCGGCCTCGAGGCGTTCGGCAACATCTACACCCGCATCATGAACCCGACCCAGGCCGTGCTCGAGTCGCGGGTGGCCGCGCTCGAAGGCGGCACCGCGGCGCTGGCGGTGGCCTCGGGCCACGCGGCGCAGTTCCTGGTGTTCCACACGCTGCTCGAGCCGGGTGACGAGTTCGTTGCAGGCCGGCAGCTCTATGGCGGCTCGGTCAACCAGTTCAATCACTCGTTCAAGAAGTTCAACTGGAACGTGGTCTGGGCCGATTCCACCGATCCGGAGAGCTTCGCCCGCGCAGTCACGCCGAAGACCAAGGCGATCTTCGTCGAGTCCATCGCCAACCCCGGCGGCATCGTCGTCGACCTGCCGGCGATCGCGGCAGTGGCCAAGAAGGCCGGCGTGCCGTTGATCGTCGACAATACGTTCGCGACACCCTACCTGTGCCGGCCAAAGGATCATGGTGCCGACATCGTCGTGCACTCGCTGACGAAGTTCATGGGCGGCCACGGCAACTCGGTCGGCGGCGTGATCGTCGACTGCGGCACCTACGACTGGCTGGGTTCCAGGCACCGCTACAAGACGCTGGTCGAACCGAACGCGTCCTACAACGGGATGAAGCTCGCCGAGACCTTCGGCAACTTCGCCTTTGCCATTGCGGCGCGCGTGATGGGCCTGCGCGACCTCGGGCCGGCGATCTCGCCGATGAACGCCTTCCTCATCCTCACCGGCATCGAGACGCTGCCGCTGCGCATGGCGCGCCATTGCGAGAACGCGCAGGCCGTGGCCGAGCACCTGGCCAAACATCCCAAGGTGGCCTGGGTGAACTACGCCGGTCTGCCATCGGACAAGAGCCATGAGGTGGCTAAGCGAATCTGCCCGAACGGTGCGGGCTCCGTGTTCACGTTCGGGCTCAAGGGCGGTTACGACGCGGGCGTCAAGCTGGTCGCCAACCTGAAGCTCTTCTCGCACCTCGCCAATGTCGGCGATACACGCAGCCTCGTCATCCATCCGGCGTCAACGACGCACCGGCAGCTCACGGACGAGCAACGCATCGCAGCCGGCGCCGGCCCCGATGTGGTTCGCCTGTCCATTGGCCTCGAAGACAAGGCCGATATCATTGCCGACTTGGATCAGGCATTGGCAGCGGCTTGAGCGAATGGCGAATAGCGAATAGCGAATTGGGGCGACGCGGAGAGGCAGGGAACCGGCCGCTGCCACCCGCTCGCCCAGCTCAGATCGAATTGACTGCGCACCGCTTCGTGCTGCGCCGCGGGAAGAGTGCCTTTGCTATTCGCTACTTCGCTACTTCGCTATTCGCTTCTCAACCCTTCGCCCTGACGTAGCTGCCCGGAGCATCTTCGATGATGCCCAGCACGGCACCTGGCTCGCGGGCGGGGATGCGTTTGCCGGAGTGCCTGGCCAGCCATTTGGCCCAGTGTGGCCACCAGGAGCCCGGCGTTTCCTTGGCGGCGGCGATCCACTCCTCGAGCGTGTCGGCGGGCTTCTTGTTGGTCCAGAACTGATACTTCGTGCGCTTCGGGTTCGGCGGATTGACGACGCCGGCGATATGGCCTGAACCGGCCAGCACGAACTCTACGGGTCCACCGAACAGCTTCGAGCCAACGAACACGGACTTCGCCGGCGCGATGTGGTCCTCGCGGGTGGCCAGCTCGTAGATCGGCACCTTCACCTTCTTCAGATCGAGCCGCGTGCCGGCGATCCTCATCTCGCCCTTGGCGAGCTTGTTCTCGTGATAGAACTCGCGCAGGTAGAAGCGGTGATTGGCCGCCGGCATGCGCGTGGAGTCCTGGTTCCAGTAGAGCAGGTCGAACGGGAACGGCTTCTTGCCGAGCAGGTAGTTGTTGACGATGTAGGGCCAGATCAGGTCCTTCGGCCGCAGCATGTTGAAGACGGTCGCCATGCGCGAGCCGTCGAGATAGCCGCGCTCGGCCATCATTTCCTCGAGCGCCTTCAACTGCGTGTCGTCGATGAAGACGAGCAGGTCGCCGGCATGGTTGAAGTCCGCCTGGGCCGCAAGGAACGTCGCTGAGCGGTAGAGCTCTTCGCCACGCGCCGCCAGATAGGCAAGCGTTGTGGCCAGAAGCGTGCCGCCGACGCAGTAGCCGGCGACATTGATCTTTTCCTGACCGGTCTCGCGCATGACGGCGTGCGTCGCCGCCAGCGCCCCCTCGGTCATGTAATCCTCGAACGTCTTGTCCTTGAGCCGCTCGTCGGGATTGACCCAGGAGACCACGAAGACGGTAAACCCCTGGTCGACGGCGAACCTGATGAACGACTTGGGCTGTGTCAGGTCGAGGATGTAGTACTTGTTGATCCACGGCGGGATGATGAGCAGCGGCGTCTGGTGGACCGTTTCAGTCGTCGGCGTGTACTGGATCAGTTGAAACAGCTCGTTCTGGAATACGACCTTGCCCGGGGTGACGGCGAGATTACGGCCCACCTCGAAGGCGTCGAGGTCCGTCTGCCGGATCCTCAGCAGATCGCCAGAGCTTTCCATGTCCTCGGCCAGGTGCTGCAGGCCCTGAACGAGGTTCCGGCCGCTGGTGGCCAGCGTCTCGCGCAATACCTCCGGATTCGTCGCCGGGAAGTTCGATGGTGAGAGCGCGCTCAGAAGCTGCTCGAGGTAGAACTCGGCCCGCATCCGCGTGCGCTCGTCAATTCCGTCTGTCTTCTGCAGCACGGATTCAGCCCAGTGCGCCGTCAGCAGATAGATCTGCTTCCAGTAGTCGAAATAGGGACTCTCGGACCATTCAGGGTCCTTGAACCGGTTGTCGCCGGCCTCCGGCCTTGCAATCGGCTCGACGTCCTCGCCGAACGTCCGGCGGATCGTCGACTGCCACAGGTCGAAATAGCCGCGCACCAGCTCACCCTGGGCTTCGGCAAGGCGCGCCGGGTCGCTGAACCAGAAGCTGGCGATCGCGCCCATGGCCTTCGCCGCCTCCGTCATCTCGTTGACGGCGGAGTAGGGGCCGCGCTGCGTGTCGGCTCGTTCAGCGAGCTGGGCCACGACCTTGCCACCTTGCTCGAACAGCTTGAGCAGGTTCAGCGCCAGCTCCTCGGGATTCTCGAGCTTGTAGGCCGTAAGGTCCGGCCGGGCTTCAGGGTTCGGCTTCTGCATGGTTGCCTGCACGTCCGGGCTTGCCAGGGGCTGATTGGCGGAAAGTTCACGATACCCCGGGACCTAACGTGTCCGAATCGTCACAATTTATCGTAACCAAAGATAGTGTCGCGAGCGGACGTGTGCCAGCGGCCCAGCAATTGCTTCTGAATCGGGTAACCTCGAGCGCAGGACCGGATTGGAAGCAATGAGGAGTTGTGACACGAGCATCGCGCATCGTGCGCCGAGGCTGACCGGCGGACTGCTCCGCGGAAACTTCCCGAGGATGAGCCTGCTGCTGTCCGCTGTGCTTCTCGCCGGCTGTTCGCCCAGCAACTCGACCAGGCTGCCCGAGCTGTCCTCGATTCCGCGCCGGCTCCTGTCTGCCGAAGAGCAGAAGAAGGCGGTCGATGCGCTCCAGGAGCGGCGCGAGACCCATCGCGAGGAGGCGATCGAGGAGATCAAGAGCGCGAAGGCCCGCTCACCAGCGCAACGGTGAGTGCTCGGCTCGTTCCTGCTGCACCAGCGCTGGACGAGCAGAAGGAAACGATCGTAAAGACGAATGGCGAACATTGTCTCGAGTTGACCAACCGATGAGATGATCCCGTGACCGACGACTTCCATCGCATCAAGCGCCTGCCGCCCTATGTCTTCGCCGAGGTCAACCGCCTCAAGGCAGACGCACGCGCCGTTGGTGCCGACATCATCGATCTCGGCATGGGCAATCCGGACATGCCGACGCCGCAGCACATCATCGACAAGCTCGTCGAGACGGTGAACAAGCCGCGCACCCACCGCTACTCCGCCTCCAAGGGCATCCCGGGCTTGAGGCGTGCGCAGGCGGCCTACTACGAGCGGCGCTTCGGGGTGAGGCTCAACCCGGAGACGCAGGTGGTGGCGACGCTCGGCTCCAAGGAGGGCTTCGCCAACATGGCCCAGGCGATCACCGCGCCGGGCGACGTCATCCTGGTGCCGAACCCGACCTATCCGATCCACGAGTTCGGCTTCATCATTTCGGGCGCTGCCATCCGCCACATTCCGGCAAGCAACGGGCCGGAGTTCCTGCGCGGGGTCGAGCGGGCGGCGAAGCACTCCATCCCGAAGCCCTTGGCGATGGTGCTGAGCTATCCCTCGAACCCCACGGCAATGACGGCGGACCTCGACTTCTATGCAGAGGCCGTGCAGCTCGCGAAGCGGCTGGGGCTCATCATCCTGTCGGACCTCGCCTACTCGGAGATCTATTTCGACGACAACCCGCCGCCGTCGGTGCTGCAGGTGCCGGGTGCCATGGATGTCACCGTCGAGTTCACGTCGCTCTCGAAGACCTACAACATGCCCGGTTGGCGCATGGGCTTTGCAGTCGGCAACGAGCGCTTGATCGCGGCGCTGGCCAGGGTGAAGTCCTATCTCGACTACGGCGCCTTCACGCCCGTGCAGGTGGCGGCTGCAGCGGCGCTCAACGGTCCGCAGGAGTGCGTTGCGGAGATCCGGCAGGTCTACAAGAGCCGCCGCGATACTCTGGTCGAAAGCTTCTCCCGAGCCGGATGGGACATTCCCGCTCCGCCCGCCACCATGTTCGCCTGGGCGCCGATCCCGGAGCCTTACCGCGACATCGGCTCGGTTGAATTCGCCAAGCTGCTGATAGAAAAGGCGGACGTTGCCGTTTCGCCGGGGCTCGGATTCGGCGAGTACGGCGAGGGCTACGTGCGCATCGCGCTGGTGGAGAACGAGCACCGGATCCGTCAGGCGGCGCGCAATATCAGGAAATTCCTGTCGCAGCCGCCCGAGGTGATGCACAACATCATCCCCATGCAACAGAAGGCGTCCGGTTAGGCTCGCACATGGCACCACCCTTGAAACTCGGCATCGCCGGCCTGGGAACGGTCGGCACCGGACTTCTTCAGGCGCTCGATGCTCACGAGGATCGGCTGACCGCGACCCTTGGCCGTGAGATCAGGGTCGTTGCCGTTTCGGCGCGGTCCCGTGACAAGGACAGGGGTATCCGGCTCGAGCGCTTCAGGTGGGTGGCCGATGCCGTTCAGCTCGCGACCGATCCCGAGATCGACGTCTTCGTAGAGTTGATCGGCGGCGAGGGCGGCGTCGCGGCCGAGGCGGTCGAAGCAGCGCTCCGGGCCGGCAAGCATGTCGTGACGGCCAACAAGGCCCTGCTGGCGCGGCACGGCATCCGCATGGCGCACCTGGCCGAAGAGAAGGGCGTCGCCCTCAACTTCGAGGCGGCGGTCGCCGGCGGCATTCCCGTTATCAAGACCATTCGCGAGGCCCTGCTCGGGAACGAGATCAGCCGCATCTACGGCATCCTCAATGGCACCTGCAACTACATCCTGACCACGATGGCGAAGGAGGGCCGGCCCTTTGCCGAGGTGCTGAAAGAGGCGCAGGAGAAGGGGTATGCCGAGGCCGATCCGACCTTCGACATCGGCGGCTTCGATACGGCGCACAAGCTTTCACTGCTGACGAGCCTGGCCTTCGGTACGGAGCTGGCCTTCGAGGACATCCACATCGAAGGTATCGAGCACATCACGCCGGCGGACATCGAGGCGGCCGACGACCTCGGTTATCGGATCAAGCTGCTGGGCGTCGCGCTGCGCACGCCGAGCGGCATCGAGCAGCGGGTGCACCCCGCGATGGTGCCGAAGCATTCGGCGATCGCGGAAGTTTCCGGCGTCACGAACTGCGTCGCCATCGACGGCGATTTCGCCGGCGACCTGCTGCTGGTGGGCTCGGGCGCGGGGTCGAAGCCGACCGCCTCGGCTGTCGCCAGCGATATTGGCGACATCGCCCGCGGCCTCGTGCTGCCGCCATTCCTGACGCCTGCGCGGCAGCTCCGGCCGTATGTCCGGGCCATGCTCGACCGGCACCAGGGCGCCTACTACGTGCGGCTCACCGTTTACGACCGGCCGGGCACCATGGCGGCGATCGCCAGCCGCATGGCCGAGCAGGACGTGTCGATCGAGAGCATCGTGCAGCGCCGCCCCCGCTCGGCCTTGCCGGGCACGGGGACACGGCCGGTGCCGGGCACGCTGACGCCCGTCGTGCTCATCACTCATGAGACGACAGAGGAGGCGATGCGCAAGGCGCTGGCCGCCATCGAAAGCGACGGCAAGGTGTCCGAGGCACCGCAGATGATCCGGATCGAGAAACTTTGACCACGGCGGGACCGGGCAAACCGGTGATGGAGGAAGGCCCCATGCTCAACGACCGAACCGAGGGATTGGATCGCGTGCTCGTCCTGGAGGTGGGGCGGGTAACCGAAGCGGCGGCC
Source organism: Hyphomicrobiaceae bacterium (assembly GCA_041687075.1). Taxonomy (GTDB): domain Bacteria; phylum Pseudomonadota; class Alphaproteobacteria; order Rhizobiales; family Hyphomicrobiaceae; genus ZC4RG25. The sequence continues at coordinate 50,497 of JAWLCO010000006.1, forward strand.
ATCGCCGCTGCCAAGCTCCGCGGGCGCGGCAACGAGAAGGCGGCCGACAAGGCAGCTGTCGATGCGATGCGCCGCGAGCTCAATCGCGTCCACATCCGCGGCCGGGTGGTGATCGGCGAGGGCGAGATGGACGAGGCGCCGATGCTCTACATCGGCGAGGAGGTCGGCGACGGAGAGGGGCCGGAGGTCGATATCGCCGTCGATCCGCTCGAGGGCACCACCATCTGCGCCAAGTCGATGCCGAACTCGCTCGCCGTGCTGGCCATCGCGGAGCGCGGCGGGCTGCTGCACGCGCCCGACATGTACATGAACAAGATCGCGATCGGGCCCGGCTATCCCGAGGGGATCATCGACCTCGATGCGTCCCCGGCCGATAACCTCAATGCCCTGGCAAAGGCGAAGGGCGTGCCGATCGGCGAGATCACTGCGTGCATTCTCGACCGGCCGCGGCATGCCGACCTGATCAAGGCCGTGCGCGAGGCCGGCGCGGCTGTGCAACTCATCCCCGACGGCGACATCGCCGGGGTCATCTGGACGACGGACCCCGAGGAGACCGGGATCGACATCTACCTGGGCTCCGGCGGCGCTCCCGAAGGAGTGTTGGCAGCGGCGGCGCTGAGGTGCATCGGCGGTCAGATGCTGGGACGCCTGATGCCGCTCAAGGACGAGGAGCGCGAGCGTGCCGCCAAGATGGGCGCCGACGTCAACCGCAAGTATACGATGGAGGACATGGCCTCCGGTGACGTCATCTTCTCCGCGACCGGCGTCACCGACGGATCTCTGCTCGATGGCGTCCATTTCCGCGGCGACTTTGCCGAGACGGAAACGGTCATCATGCGCGCCAAAACGGGGACCGTGCGCCGCATCAAGACGACGTTCCGCGACATCGGCACGAAACTCGCCGGGCTTTGATGGAAACGGTGCAGCAGGCACTCACTTCACCTCTCCCGTGGGGAGAGGCCGGCCTGGAATTGATCGGAACTTTCACGAACGCGATCGAGCTTCAGGCCGAATGACGCAGCCGTTTCCTCGGTCATCGGCGCTCCATTTTCGTTCACCGCCCGGGTGAATTCACGGCGCCAGCTGGTGAACGGTCCATGCGTTTCCGAATGGTTCTCTGACGTATTGATCAGATAATTATTCCGGGATGGCAGGCGAGCGAGAGAGGCGCCGAATTCGCTCGCCAATTCCGTCCAGCGGTAATGCTCGTGCAGAATGCGGTGCGGATCACGGCGGATTGGATCGCGATCGCCGGGTTTGAGGTGAGCGACGGTGCTCGAGCCGCAGATCTGATGAAACTCGCCGTGAAATATACGCGCGTCCGGCAGTGAAGCGGTACGTAACGTCCGGAAGTCCGTGGCAAAGCCCGCGGTAACGACGCCGCCGATATGATCGCGGCCGATGAGGGCCCGCGCGGTCGCCACAAGGCGCACGTCGACCCAGTCGTCGGCATCGACGAACATGAGCAGACCGCCGCCACGAGACATGACCAGCTCGTTGATGGCGTGCACCTTCCGGCCCCTGTCCAGATTGTCCCTGCGCTGCGGTTCCGGCGGCCAGTTCGCCTGGAGGAATTCGACCCGGTGATCACGGGGAAAGCCATGGGGCCGGTCGTGTCCGGCCACGATGACACGGAAATACTGATCCGATTGGGCCAGAATGGAATCGAGTGTCATCCGGAACAGGCACTCGATCAGCTCCCAGTTCCCGGCACTGGCGCGCGGCAGCAACGGAACGCCAAATGTGAACGGAGTTTTCGGGGCCAGGGCGAAACTCCTTGCGAGATCCGATCGAGCGAGCACCGGAGGAGGAATGGACGCCAGGTCGCTCGGTTCCCTTGGGAAAGCCCGGTGCCTTCGTGGAACCTGCCGGTAGCAGCCATGTTCATCGGGCGAGTGGAGTTCCGAGCGAAGAAGGAAACTCGGATGCGCCCCCTGCCAGGAAAACCCGAATGCTGCTGGACCGTCTCCGCGCCGGATACGAACTATCCCCGGCTCGAGGAGGAGCACTCCGTAGCGGTCGCCATCATCGGCGGCGGCATCGTGGGACTGACGGCTGCGCTGCAGCTTGCCAGGGCGGGCCAATCGGTCGCGGTCATCGAGGCGATGCGCGTTGGCCGGCAGGTGACCGGGCGCTCCACCGCGAAAGTCACCACGCAGCACCGTCTCATTTACGATCATCTGATCCGGACATTCGGCCGCGAGAAGGCGCAACTCTACGCGGATGCCAACCGGAGTGGCGCCGAGTTCATCGAAAACTGCGTCAGTGAATTCGTAATAGCGTGCGATTTCGAACGGCGCTCGGCCATGGCGTGGATCGAGGCCGACAAGGAAGGGCTCGCCGAGATCGAGGCGGAAGCAGAGGCGGCCCTGAGCCTCGGGCTCCCAGCGGACGTGCTCGACCGCGCGCCCTTGCCGTTTCCGACCGGCGGCGCGCTGCGTTTCATCGACCAGGCGCAATTCAACCCGGCGCTCTATTGCATCGGACTGGCGGGTGCAGTTTCCAGCTTCGGTGGACGAATTTTCGAGGAGTCCCGCGTCAAGTCCGTCGAACGCGAAGACCTATGGCGCATCCGCACGGATGCAGGTGAGATCCGCGCGGGCAGCGTGTTCATCGCGACGAACCTGCCGATTGCGGGGCAGGTGGACTTCAGCCATCGCACCCAGGCACGCTGCCACACGGCAGCGGCGTTCCGTATTGCGGGCGAGCAGGCCCCCGGCGGCATGTTCATCTCAGTTGGGGAACCGACCCACTCCATTCGCACGGGCCGGGATAAAGACGGCCTCCTCCTGATCGTCCTCGGACCGCACTTCATAACCGGCCAGGAGGGCAACGTCGCGCGGCGCTTTCTCGAGCTTGAGGACTGGACGCGGGAGCGGTTCAAGGCCGGCGAATTGGTCTGGCGCTGGGTGAACGAGGACTACGACACCGCGGACCGGGTCGCCTATGTCGGGGCTCCATCAGCGGACGAGCCCGGGCTCTACATCGCTACCGGGTTCAACGCCTGGGGGATCACCAATGGAACCGCAGCCGGGCTTCTCGTCGCCGACCAGGTGGTCGGCAAGGAGAATCCGTTTGCAACTCTTTATGATCCCACACGCCCGTTCCCGGAAGACTTCACCCAAGGCGGAAAGACCCAGAGCAGGGCTGCCGACGTCAATAGCATCCCGCCCGGCGAGGGTGGCGTCGTGCAAATTGGCGAGGATCAGATTGCCGTACACAAGACCATGAGTGGCATGGTGCGCGCCTTCTCGGCCTCCTGCACGCACCAGGGCTGCACCGTCACCTGGAACAACGCCGACAAGACCTGGGACTGTCCGTGCCATGGCTCCATCTTTGCTGCCGATGGCTCGGTGATCCACGGCCCCGCCGTCGAGCCGCTCCCCTCCCGAAAGCTGCCATGATGAGCCTGGACGCTTGCGCTCGAGGATCATTCCGCCGCCTCTCGCGCATGACGCGCGTCATAGGCGGCGCGAGAGTCTGCCACGCGGTCGTGGTTGGCAATCGCCCATTGCCCGAGGGCGCGCAGCGGCACCAGCAGATCCCGCCCCAGATCCGTCAGCTCGTAATCCACTTTCGGCGGGATCGTCGGGTAGACGGTCCGGATCACATAGCCGTCGCGCTCGAGTCCGCGCAGCGTCACCGTCAGCATCTTCTGCGAGATCCCATCGACCGACCGCTTGATGTCGCTGAAGCGCCTTTTGCCGCCCCCCAGCAGCACGATGATCAGCACGCTCCACTTGTCGCCGACGAGCGAGATGACGTCATTCACCAACTGACATTGACCGGGAAGGTAGCTCTCATTGGGTTCCATCGAGGTGCCTTGGTTGCGAAAAGGTGCCTTCTTGCGGAAGAGAGCACAGTCTCGCATGTAGAGCCAGTCACTTTTTCACACGAGGTCTCCCATGAAGACTGTTGCTGTCATCGTTGGCTCGTTACGCCGCGAGTCCATCAACCGCAAGTTCGCCGAAAGCCTGGGCCAGCTCGCAGGCGGCCGGCTGGCGTTCCGCTTCGTCGAGATCGGCGATCTGCCGCTTTACAATGACGACCTCTGGGCCGATCCACCCCAGTCCGTGCTGCGTATGAAGCGGGAGGTCGAGGCCGCCGATGCCGTCCTGTTCGTCACGCCGGAGTACAACCGCTACTTCTCGCCCGCCATCAAGAACGCCATCGACTGGGGCACGCGTCCCTGGGGGCAGAATTCGTGGTCCGGCAAGCCCGCCGCCGTAATTGGCGCAACCCCGGGCGCAACGGGAACCTCGGCCGGCCAGAACTCGCTGAAGGCACTGCTGACCGTGGTCGATATGATCCTCATGGGCCAGCCCGAGGTCTACTTCACCTACAAGCCGGAGCTTTTCGACGAGAACGGCAATGTGGTCGAGGGGTCGACCCGCGAGTTCCTCAGCACCTGGATCGACCGTTTCGCTACCTGGATCGAGCAGACTGGGCACGCCCGCGGCAAAGCCAAGGCCGCTTGAGGCTGCACCGCCAGCGCGGATCCTCACGCCAGCCCTCTTCCCGCCATCGGGGCGAGGGCAAAATCTTAGCAACTCTATGACTCGAGTGTTCTTCGATTCCGAAACTCGCTCCCGGCTTTGGCCTCGAACTCTGGTGAGCTTCGGAAGCGGGACGCTAGCCGCGATCGGCGCCGGGACAGAGTTGGAAGGCGCGGGCGAAGGCGGCTTCGCTTGAAGGAAATTCGCCGATGAGCGTTCCGCCGGGGGCGTGCGCGTTCATGTAGCTTTCCGTCATGGAGTCCTCGAACCCGTCGAGCACCCGGAGCGCCGTGTACTCGACGGCGTCCTGGGCGACATGGCGGATCAGCATGGTTTTCGTCCCGCCGTAGCTCGCCATCAGAACGCGACAGGCGCTGGGCTCTGCGGGCTGGGGGCGAGGCACGTTCGAGCGCACTGCCCGAGCCGGGCGCGGCGCAACGAGAGCCGTAGCGCCCGCCCGCGCCGTGGTCGTCTGCCAATCCGGGTCGCGCCGAGAGCGCTCTTCCGAGTCCCTCGCGATCTGATCCCCGCTGCAGTGAGCCTTGCGGAAGCGTTCGGCCGTCAGCTCGATCGAGCGCCCGTAGGCCCGGTCCGCCGCCCACTTGCCGACGAGATCCTGGAACGTGACGGGGCGCTTTCTCGACAGCGGCGCCGTCCAGGAGAGTATGTCGTCCTGCTTCGCCCGTGTGCGCTGCGCGACCGGATCAGGCACCCGCTCGCCGGAGTAGACGACGAGGTGCTCGAGCTGGGCTCTCACGCCAGTCGCGACGTCAGGAAAGCTGTTGCCCGGCACACCGCCGCCCGTTGCGCCGATGCCGGCAAAGTTGTTCTGCCGCGGATGTACGTCCCCGCGCTTGCCGTTCCCGCGGCGGTAGGTGAGATAGTTCGTTTCGATGAGCATCTGGAAGAAGGCGTAGTCCCACCGCACCCGCAGCGCCTCCCCGTGATGCTTGTACCAGGCGGCAATGTCGCTGAAGCTCGGGTCGAGATCGGTATTCCGGGCGCGGAGGAAGGCCATCAGCCGCTCGGGGGTCACGCAGGCCGGCACGGGATTGGCCGGGCCGCTGCGAATGGCGGGTGCGGCGAAGGCAGGGGTCGCCATAGCGGCCAACCCCGCCAGCAGGCATGCCGAGAGGGCCGCAGCCTGCGCCCAGGCTTGGCACGCGCGGCGCATCGCTCGAACCTGCATCAGCCTTCCGGACACAGCTCGAAGGCCCGGTCGAGTGCGCTCAGCTGATTGGCAAATTCGCCGATGGTCTCCCCGCCCTTTGCATAGGCCGCGATGTAGGCCTCGGTCTCGCGCTTCTCACGGCCCTCGTTGACGTCGAGCACGGTATAGTTGATGAGACCGTCGCGCGCGGCCTTGATAATGATGGCCTTCTGGCCGCCGTAACTGGCCGTCCACACGCGGCACTTCGGCTTGGCGCTGTCCTTTGCCGCTGCAGCTGCCGCGGCACCGGCGGATGCGGTCTGCACCGTGGCGGGCTTGCCGGTGCTCGGCTCACCGCTCTGCCACGACTCCGAGATCGCCGTGTTGCGGTTCTGGGATACCGCCGCCGCGGCCTTCCGGGTGGCGATGGACGTCGCCCCGAGGCTCGAGCGCGTGGCGCCTTCGGCCCGTGCCTTCTCGACATTGCGGCGGGCAAGCTCTGCGCCGGATACCTGCGTACGGGAGTCCGTCGAAGCCCCCGATGCGGCCGCGGTCTGCGCACTCCGCCCGCGGCGCGCCTCAGCCACGAGCTCCGGCCGCGGGTCCGGCCCGTTGCAGACACTATCGAAATAGGCCTGTGCGATCGCGTGCACCTTGCGTGCATAGCCACGGTCGCCGGGAGCCCACTTGCGGGACAGGTCCGTGAACGTTACAGGCCGGTTGAGCTGCTGCTGCCACTTGGTGAGGATGCCCCACTCCTGCACCTTGCGGGTCCGGTCGGCCACCGGGTTCTCGATCCGGTCGCCGGCATAAAGCAGCAGATGTTGCAGGTGGGCCTTCACGCCGCTGGCGATGTCTGGAAAAGCTTCACCCCGCTGGCCGCGTCCGGCTGCACCGAGCCCCGCAAAGTTATTCTGTGACGGGCGCACGTTGCCGGGCTTGCCATTGCCGCGCGTGAAGGAGAGATTGCCGGTCTCGAGCAGCATCTGGAAGAAGGCATACTCCCAGCGGACGCCGAGCTCCTCGCCGTAACGCATGTATTCCGTCGCGACGCCGTCGAAGCGCGGGTTCAGCGAGTCGTTGCGCTGCTTCAGGAACATCATCAGCCGGCCCGGGGTAGCGCAGGCGGCGACCTGGTTTCCGGGTCCTGCCTTGATGGCGGGCATGGTTTGTGCCCCGGCGGGCAATGCCGTCCACGTCAGCAGCAATAATGAGGCAGCGGCTCGGCACTTCATGAGACCACGATACTCCGAACTCGTCATAATGCGCCCCGCACTCGGGCACGCGGTATCTCCATAGGGATTATGGCCATCAACCTTAAGGTCCGGTTGACGCCAGTGCTTATGTGAGACTTGCTAAGATGACGAACTTTCGGGCGCAAGTTGGGGCGCCGCGGGGTGGAATTGTGGCTTGCACGGCACAGTTCGAAAAAATTCAGTAAACCGGCTTGCGGCGCACGATCTCGATACCTACCCCGGCGCAGGAGGGGAGCACGTCCGGCTTTTCGACCCGCACACGGGCCTTGTGCACCCGCCGGTCGGACAGGCAAGCCTGCGCGATCCGCTCGGCGAGCGTCTCGATCAGGTTGAAGTGGCCGCTGGCGAGCGCATCCTTTACGGCGCGGATGGCGACATCGTAGTCGTAGACGCCTGATATCTCGTCCGAGACGCCATCATACTCGTCGCGCACCGCGAGCTCCAGAGAGACAACCACCCGCTGCTCATAGCGGTGCTCGTGCTCGTAGACACCGACGCTGCCGATCAGCTCCAGCCCGCGCACGAAAACGCGGCGCGATCCTGCAGGAAGATGCAGGTGCTCGGCTTCGGCGAGAGCCTCGTCGCTCCAGGGATCCACGTCCTCGGGCTCCGCAACTGCTGCTAAGGTCCCGGTTTCCAGGCCAAAATGGTGGCCGCCATCGAGACTGATCATCTGGCCGGTCATGGATGGAGCGTCAAGGACGAAGCGGGGGGCCGCGGCAATCTCGTCCGTGCCGGTCGGCCGCTTCAGTGACATCGCCTGCCGCTCGGTCTTGATGTCGGTCCGCTGCTGGCGCCGCTGTGGTGAGGAGCTGCGGGGCTGGCCAGAAGCTGTGCGATGCGCGCTTCCGTGTTCTCCGCCGCGGTAACGTATTGATCCATCAGAAGCGGCCGGATTTTTCCCCAGGCCGCTATTTCGGTGTGCTTGCGAGGGACCTGCAACAGCATTAACTCTGGCCGTGGCTGAACCTCGGGGCGCCTCTCGTGGTCCTCACCATTGGCATTCTTCTGCTGTTGACCGTCGCGATCGCTGCGTTCGTGCTTGCGCCGCGCACTGCTCGCCGACAGGTCATTTTTGATTCTGCTCCGGACCGGCCAGCTCCCTTCGGCCTCAAGATGGCGTGGCTGGCCATCAGGACGCGGGAAACGGCGCGCGTCGTAGATGCACTGGGGCTCGTGGACCCCAAACCGTGCAATTGGAACTCCGGCATCGGCACCGTCTATGACGACCGCCTCGGCGAGAACCACATCTTCGTGTCACCGCCGGTCAACGGCTGGACATTCGTCATCGGGCTGTCGCTTCCCTATCCGGTCGGAAGGAATTTCGTCGACAAGTGCACACCGATGCTGCTCGACCTCGGAGGTCAGTTTGTCGAGGTACAGTACTTTTTCAGCTATCCGCTGATCGACTTCTTCGCCTGGGCACGGATCATCGACGGCAGGCTGGTGCGGGCCTTTGCGGTCGGTGACGAAGGGATGATCTGGAACCGGGGCAAGCCGACGAAGGACGAAAGGACCCTCGGGCTGAAGCTGTTCGAGCTGCGGGGCGTGCGAGAGCGTACGGGCGACGCCGGCGGAGAGCTGATCCTCTATCCGACGGAGGAGCACGTCATGCGGCTCGCCAGCCGTTGGAGCCTCGATCCTACCCGGATCGACGCCGCCCCGGCCTCGGCAGCCACCGGCTACATCTGTCTGGCGCCCGCGGCGTGGCGGCCTGAGCGGATCCGCAAAGTCGCCTGACGAATCCTCAAATCGTTGCCCGACGGGCGCACGAGCGGCCGCCGAGGTGAACTCTACGCAGCGACGCCGACAATGTTCGCCATTTGCCTGGCGATGAGCGTCTCGAGCCAGCCCTCGAACGGCACGGTGAATACGCTGAGGCCGCGCGGGTCGCTTTTCCAGTTCTCGAACTGAGTTGCGAAATCTGCCGGCGGGGCAGCCTCTCCATCCCGGTCGACGACACTTTCAGCCAGCGCCGAGGCCAACATGGGCAGAAACGGAATGGTGGCCGCTTCGATGCCTCCGTCCGCACAACGGCGGGGTGCATCACGCACGGCACAGCAGACGATCGGCTCCCGGTCCGTGAACGACACGACGGCGCCGATGATGATCCGGGACTGCTCGAACCCTGCCGGCGTGCGGTAGGTCCAGCGCTCACCTGCTCGAAAGCTCGCAGTTGTCGTCATCCGCTCCCCACCCAAGCCGGTTGAAGTTCCCGGACCGTGCCTGTGATAGGGCGTCCGATCAACCCGAGGCGGACAGGCTCGTTGGGGAAAACAGCCGATTTCCGTTCAGCGAGCGCGACTGTGCATCGCCGGTAGCGGGTCTCGCGTCTCTAGCGGCCGACCAGGGGCAGGTTCCACATCACCACCTGTCATCCCGTGCGCGGTGTACCACTTCGTGCTGCGGCGCGTCCGGGGTGAAGGGTTGATTTACCCGTTACTCCAGCGGACGGAGCCGGTCCTGGCGACCGGTGCTGTGGGCGTACTCGAGCGGCGGGACGTCGGTCAGACAGTCCCCCGGCCGCGTATGCTGGATGGTGCGATCAAGTACGAGTGCAGTGCAGTTGCTCTGCACCGGAACGCCATCGCCGGAGCGCGCGAAGAGTGGCAGCCTGTCCGCCGGCTTCGGTGCTTTTGCAATCGAGCCGGTGTGCTCCGGCGCCAGCCCCCGCGCGACGACGCTCAGGCTGGGACCAAACCCTGTGGCGTTCCAGAAGAGCGTCGCAGCAACGAAGCCGAACAGGCTCCAGACGACTGCAGATCTGCGGGGTGTGCCGGGCGCGGCGATCGGCAGGCCCGTGTCTTGGGACGGGGCGCGATAGGTCTGCCTCAGGACTGCCATGGAGCCTCACTTCGCCAAGGGCGAATCTGTTGCGATCTGACGCCATGATGCCGGACTGCCACCACACCGCAATGGCACTGCGGCTACAGTCACTCAGCGTGGCCGTTTCTCCACTGAAATCTCCGCGTGTGTAACCATCAGAGCGCACGCTGGCCGGGTTGCGAGGAGCGGTTCACGCCGCCGGCCCGGACCGGTGGCACGTACATGCGATTGGCGCGGCATACACCACGGCGCTCGTTGCTGCCACACCGGCGAAACTCGCCTTCACGCGAAAAGCAGATGCGCACCTCGCGCAGCCGGTTGCCCGAGCCACGGCAGTCGACGGCCATCATCTCCAGCTTCAGGCCCGGGTTGTCGCGGACAAATGCATCCGCGACCTCTTGTGGACTGATGAAGAACGGCGCGGCGGGTGAACGGAAGCGGCGCGGGATGGTGATCTTCTCGTAAAGCCGGCGCGAAAGATCATAGTATCCGGCGGGATCGAGCCCAGAGCAGGTTCCGTGCTTGCGATACTCGTGGATGACGAGCCGCGGACTCGGCATGATGTCCAGCATGCGGTCGATGATCCGCTGCGGCACGAACGGGCGCTCACGGGTCTTGCAGTAGTCGGGATAGCCACGCTCGTATTGCGGCCACAGGCCATGCAACACGAAAGCGTACGGCCGCGCCGTGCGACGGCACTGCGGGTCGTTGTCCCGCGATGCGATGCTGGCGCAGTAAGTCGGGCTCCAGGAGAGCACGAGTGTGTAGTAGTCGAACACGCCGGCCTTGTGCTCCGGCGCGCGACTGCGCTGCGCCAGTGCCGGCGAGGCAAGGAACAGCGCGACAATCAGGCCAGGGATGGTCATCGACCGGATCGGACGTTGTGTTTTCATGGTCATGAGCTCAAGGTTATGGTCAGGTGAGGTCAGGCGCTGGCCAGCCGCTGGAGAATGCGGGCCCAGCTCCGGGCGCCCTTTCGGAAGCTCGTCAGATTGTACTTCTCGTTCGGTGAGTGAATGCAGTCGTCGTCGGTGGCAAAGCCGACGAGCAGGCTATCCATGCCGAGCTGGCTCTTGAAGGCGGTGACGATCGGGATGGAAGCCCCGGAGCCCATGAGCGCTGCCGGCCGCTGCCACTCTTCCTCCAGTGCCTGCGCAGCCGCCTGGATGTGAGGTGCATTCGGGTCGAAGGCGATGGCGGCATTGCCGTGCGCCGGCATGAATTCCACCTTGCAGTCTGCCGGAGCGCGCTGGGCAAGGTAGCTCTGCAGGCTCGCTGTGATCTTGTCCGGATCCTGCCCGGCGACGAGCCGGCACGTGATTTTGGCCGATGCGCGGGAAGGAATGACGGTCTTCGTTCCAGGGCCCTGATAGCCGCCCGCGATTCCGTTGAACTCCAGGGTCGGCCGCGCCCAGAGCTGCTCCAGCGCGGTGAAGCCCTTCTCACCGGCCGGCACGCTGAGGCCCACCTCGCCGAGGAACGTCCTCTCGTCGAACCCGAGGCGGTTCCACAGCTCGGCCTGGCTCTCCGGCACCTTCGTGACGCCATCATAGAAGCCGGGCACCATGACGCGGCCGTCGTCATCGTGGAGTGCAGCCAGCATGCGCGCCAGCACCCGGATCGCATTGGCGGCGGGACCGCCGTAAAGGCCCGAATGGAGATCGCGGCTCGCCCCGGTGACGACCACCTCGGTGCCGGCCAGCCCGCGAAGCATCGTCGTGATGCCGGGTGTGTCCTTGTTCCACTGCGTGGTGTCGCAGACGAGCGCGATGTCACAGGTCACTTCCTGCGCGTGCTTCTCCAGAAAGCCGGGCAGGCTCGGTGAACCGCATTCCTCCTCGCCTTCGAGCAGCACGGTCACGGCAATCGGCAGCTCGCCTGCGACCTTCTTCCACGCGCGGGCCGCCTCGAAAAAGGTCATGAGCTGGCCCTTGTTGTCCTCCGCGCCGCGAGCGACGATCACCGTCCCGTTGCGCGGGTCCTCCGCCATGCGCGGCTCGAAGGGCGGAGAGGTCCATAGCTCCAGCGGGTCCGGCGGCTGCACGTCGTAATGCCCGTAGAAGAGCACGTGCGGCATGCCTTCCGGTATCTCCTTCCGGTCATGTCCGACGACCATCGGGTGGCCGGTCGTGGTCCGCACCGAGGCTTCGAACCCGATCTCCCGCAGCTGACTGGCGCACCATTCCGCAGCGGCCTGGCATTGATCCTTGTAGGCGGGATCGGTCGAGATGCTCGGGATGCGCAGGAGCTCGAACAGGCGCTCCAGCGCCGCGTGCTCGGAGCTTTCGAGGGTGTCGAGAACGGCAGGAAGATGATCGGCCATTGTCACATCGGCTCGCTTCGGCGGTGTTGATGTCGGCCTAGAGAGTTGAAGCGACTGCGGCGCCCTGTCAAAGGAAAGCGAACTCGAGCGAGCCCCTGCGCGTTTGCCCCGGGCAGCGCGCGGGGCTATGTCAATGGCCAAGGCGTGAGCTGCCAAGAGACGAAAGGGTGACCGAAATGAGCGACTCCCGTTCCGAATCTGACAAGCGGCACAAGTGGGTCTATCTTTTCGGGGCTGGCCGTTCCGACGGTTCTGCGGATATGCGCAATCTGCTCGGCGGCAAGGGGGCGAACCTCGCCGAGATGGCGAGCCTTGGCCTGCCGGTGCCGCCCGGCTTCACGATCTCGACCGAGGTCTGCGCACACTATTACGCAAACGGCCGCAAGCTGCCGGACGGGCTTGACGCACAGGTCGAAAGCGCGCTCGGCATCGTCGGCGATGCGGTCGGCGCGGTGTTCGGGGACGCCAGGAACCCGCTGCTCGTATCGGTGCGCTCCGGCGCCCGGACGTCCATGCCCGGCATGATGGACACGATCCTCAACCTCGGCCTCAACGACGAAACCGTAACGGGCCTCGCAGAGCGGTCCGGCGATGCGCGTTTTGCGTACGACAGCTATCGGCGCTTCATTCAGATGTACAGCGACGTGGTGCTGGGCGTCGATCACGGCGTGTTCGAGGACATCCTCGAGAGCCACAAGAACCTCAACGGGTTCACCGCTGATACGGAGCTGTCCGCTGACGATTGGCAGGAGGTCATCGGCGCGTACAAGGAGGCCGTGGAGCGGGAAAGCGGTCAGCCGTTCCCGCAGGACCTGCGCGCCCAGCTCTGGGGCGCCATTGGGGCCGTCTTCGGCTCCTGGCAGAACGCCCGCGCCATCACCTACCGGCGCCTGCACCAGATTCCCGACTCGTGGGGCACGGCGGTGACGGTTCAGGCCATGGTGTTCGGCAACATGGGTGACAACTCGGCGACCGGCGTTGCCTTCACGCGCAATCCATCCACCGGTACCAGGGAGATCTACGGCGAGTTCCTGGTGAATGCGCAGGGCGAGGACGTCGTCGCCGGCATTCGCACGCCGCAGAACATCAGCGAGAAGGCGCGCATCGAGGCGGGCGACAGCGCGCCGTCGCTCGAGGCGCTGATGCCGGAGACCTTCGCGCAACTGAAGGACATTTTCGCCCGGCTCGAGGCCCGCTACCGGGACATGCAGGATGTCGAGTTCACGATCCAGAACGGCAAGCTGTGGATGCTGCAGACCCGTTCCGGCAAGCGCACGGCGGAAGCCGCGCTGAAGATCGCCGTGGATCTCGCGAACGAAGGGCTCATCAGCCGCGAGGAAGCCGTGATGCGGATCGACGCATCGGCGCTCGACCAGCTCCTGCATCCGACGATCGATCCGTCGGCGCACAAGCACGTCGTCGCGCGCGGACTGGCGGCCTCGCCGGGTGCCGCTTCGGGCGAGATCGTTTTCGACTCCAACGAAGCCGAGGCGCTCAAGGGGAAGGGCCGGGACGTCATCCTCGTCCGCGTCGAGACGAGTCCCGAGGATATCCACGGCATGCACGCGGCGGCCGGCATTCTGACGGCGCGCGGAGGCATGACGAGCCACGCCGCCGTCGTTGCCCGCGGCATGGGGCGTCCATGCGTTTGCGGCGCAGGCCAGCTCCGGATCGACGCGAAGGCGGGCGAGATGCTGGCGCCTGGCGGCAAGGTGTTCCGCAAGGGCGACATCATCACCATCGACGGCTCGACGGGCGAGGTGCTCGAAGGCAAGGTGCGGATGCGCCAGCCGGAGCTGTCGGGTGATTTCGCAACGCTGATGTCGTGGGCTGACGCGGTGCGCAAGATCGGCGTCAGGGCGAATGCCGACACGCCGCGGGATGCCCAGCAGGCGCGCGAGTTCGGCGCCGAGGGTATCGGCCTCTGCCGTACCGAGCACATGTTCTTCGAGGCGGACCGCATTCTCGCGATGCGCGAGATGATCTGCGCCGAGGACGAGGAGGGCCGGCGGAAAGCGCTTTCGCAGATCCTGCCCATGCAGCGCGCGGACTTCGAGTCGCTGTTCGAGATCATGGCCGGTCTGCCGGTCACCATTCGCCTGCTCGATCCGCCGCTGCACGAGTTCCTGCCGCATGAGGAAAAAGAGCAGACGGCCGTCGCCGAGGCGCTGGGCGTGCCGGTTTCGCGCATCAGGACGCGCGTGACGGAGCTGCACGAGTTCAACCCGATGCTCGGCTTCCGCGGCTGCCGCCTCGCCATCCGCTATCCCGAGAGGACGGAGATGCAGGCGCGGGCGATTTTCGAAGCAGCCGTAAATGCGGCCGCGAAGACCGGCAAGCCCGTCATTCCGGAGGTCATGATTCCGCTTGTCGCCTACCGGAAGGAGTTCGACATCCTCCGCGACGTGATCGTCGCCACGGCCGAGGCCGTGGAGAAAGAGACCGGGGCTAAACTTCAGTACCAGATCGGCACCATGGTAGAGCTGCCACGGTCGGCGTTGAGAGCGGATGAAATTGCGGAAGGCGAAACGGGGGCCGAGTTCTTCTCTTTCGGTACCAACGACCTGACGCAAACGTGTCTCGGTCTCTCCCGCGACGACGCGGCGCCGATCCTCGAAAACTACCTCGGCCGCGGCATCTTCGAGACCGATCCCTTCGTTTCGATGGACCTTGACGGTGTCGGCGAGCTCGTCCGTATCGGCACCGAGCGCGGCCGCAAGGTGCGCCCGGATCTCAAGATCGGCATCTGTGGCGAGCACGGCGGCGACCCCGCTTCGGTCGCCTTCTGCCACGAAGTCGGCCTGGACTACGTCTCCTGCTCACCGTTCCGCGTCCCGGTCGCAAGGCTCGCAGCAGCACAGGCGGCCATCGCGGGACGCGTTACGCCGAAGGAGGGGTGAACGATTCCCCGCTGGTGGACCCGCATTTCCGAATGGGCCGTACGATTCGAGGGCTGGCGGTCATAGCACCCCGTCTCAATCGCTCGATGCGAGGTAAAGGAAGAAAAGATCGCGCGCGAAATCTCCCCCCGGGCATGCAAGGCATGCATTCGTCGTGCGCGATCGTGAAACCTGTGCACTGGCGTAGTCAGAGTTCATCGTTTCGTTTCTACAGGTTGCTGCAGCTTGCGGCCACGGCTCGTCTCCTCTAATGCATTGAGCCTTTGATGCATGGACGGAAACGATGAAACTCATCACTCACGAGAAGCAAGAGGTCGTCGACTGGCGGCCGGGTGTCGCAACACGCATGATCGCGTCGGCCGTGACGGGTTCGGTGCAACTATGCATATTCGAGCAATACTGCGAGCCGGGGCTGGGGGCTCCGACGCATCTGCACGCTGTCGAGGAGGTCCTGACGGTCGTGGACGGCCAGGCCGAAATCTGGGTCGGGGGCGATCGCGTTCGGGCGGGTGCGGGCCATTCCGTCATTATCCCGGCGGGGACGAAACACGGCTTCCGGAATATCGCGGAAGATAAAATACTCCACATGCGCGCTACGCTCGCCGCTCCCATTTTCGAGGCGAGCTATGATGATCGCACGGAGCAGTCCCGGCGTTACGTTCCCCAGGACTGACCGGTCGAGCTGCACGAGCTGCTATCAAGCGCACGGTTGTGCAGTCGTCGTCACGATAACTTTTCCGAGCACTGCTGCTGCGGCGTGAACGCACCGAGCAAAGGCGCTTGGTGCTTCCGCTGCCGATACGGCGCAGCTTGGCGCTGCTGCCGACTCCCACCTGCCAATTGCTATGAACGGCTCGTTTACCGTCGCCGCCCGATCAGGCTGTATTTTCATCCTGAATGCAGATTGACGCATGTCTGGAATTCCCTTACTGACATGCATGTAAGGGAGGTCCCGGGGGCATGTGTGTCGGACGAAATTGCTGATGTTATCGTGGTTGGTGGCGGCGGAGCCGGGCTTATGGCGGCTTACGCAGCCGCGCGATTCGGCCGGTCCGTCCTCGTGCTGGAGAAGGCTGCCCAAATCGGGGGCACGACTGCTTTATCAGTAGGCACGATTTCCGCATCATCGACACGCCTGCAAATGCAAGCCGGCATCGAGGACGTGCCGGCTGATCACTTCGAGGACATGGCGAAATTTCCGGGCTACGCTGCGGAAAGGGACAATTCCGATCTGCGAAAAATACTCGTAGAGCATGTCCCGGAGACGATCGAAATCCTCTGCGATCTCGGCGTCACTTTCATGGGTCCATTGCCTGAACCCCCGCATCGCAGGCCCAGGCTGCATGCGATCATTCCTCACTCGCGCGGCTACATCCGGCACATCGAGCGCGCATGCCGTCAACTCGGCGTGGTGATCCGCACTTCGAGTGCCGTCGAGCGACTGCTCGTCGAGGATGGACGGGTTAAGGGGGTTATGGTTGCGGGCAAACGCCCCGGCGCGCCCGCAACATCCATTCGCGCCAAACGTGGCGTCATTCTTGCTAGCGGAGATTTCAGCTCGGCATCACTCGAATTCAAGCAGCGCTACATGAGCGGGCCATTACTGCAGATCGGCGGCATCAATCCCAGCAGCACAGGTGACGGCCAGCGCATGGGCGAGGAGGTCGGATCCATGGTCCTCAATGGAGACCTGGCGTGGGGGCCGGAAATTCGCTTCCTGCCGCCACAGAACCCCAGCATCGTCTCGAAGATGCCGACAGCCCGCTGGTTTGCGCGACTGTTGCTGCTTGCCATGCGGACGCTGCCGGAGCGCATTCTAAGGCCGTTCCTGCTCGGCTTTATCACGACGTATCTGGCTCCGTCTCACCGGCTGTTTGAGCTGGGTGCAATCCTGGTCAACACGAAAGGTGAGCGTTTCTGTGAAGAGCTCGATCGTCCGCAGGACTCCATCGGGCTGCAGCCGGAACAGAAAGCTTTCATCGTTTTCGACGAAAAGGTTGCCCGACGTTTGGGCGAATGGCCCAATTTTATCTCCACGGCTCCCGGCGTCGGCTATGCTTATCTCCCGGACTACGCGCGATCGCGGCCCGACATATACAAGAAGGCGGACACTCTGGACGGATTGGCGCAGAAGCTTGGTATTCCGTTTGCCGCTCTGAAAGAAGCGGTTCGCAAATACAACGACAGTCTCGCCCCCGAGGCGGCCGTCAGTGACCGCGCCCCGATTGCAAAGGGGCCGTTCCATGCCCTGGGGCCGGCGAGGTCATGGATCGTGTTCAGCGAGGGCGGCCTGAAAATCGATCGCCATTTCAGGGTCTGCGACAGCAACGAGCAGCCAGTCCCTGGCCTGTATGCGGCCGGCTCGGCAGGGCAGGGCGGTGTGCTCCTTGAAGGTCACGGTCATCACCTCGCCTGGGCGTTCACGTCAGGCCGCCTTGCCGGACGGAACGCGGCACTATCAGCGAAAATGGAGTGAATATTCCCAGCATCGAAAAATCGCGAATAACTACGACTGATTGGAGCTAAAACTCAAGATGGAGGAAATATCGAAATGAGATCTTTTGGTAGAGCACTGTTCGCAGCAGGTGCAGGCCTGTTGATGACGGCAGCGGTGCAGCCGGCTTCTGCGCAGAACAAACTCGAGCTCAACATGGCCACGCCCTGGGCGGGTGGTCACTGGATCGAGATCGGCGCGAAGCGCTATGCCGAGAATGTCGAGCTTTTGACCGAGGGGCGTATCAAGATCAACGTTTTCCCCGCCGGTGCACTCGGCCCTGCGCTGAAGGTCACCGAAACGGTGCAGAAGGGCGTTGCTGACGTCGGTCACAGTTGGCCCGGTTACGATTGGGCGATCGATCGCACCGGCGCAATCTTCAGCGGCTGGCCGGCCGGTCCGAACCCCGAAGAAATGATGATGTGGCTCTACAATGGCGGCGGGGCCGAGCTCTGGAAGCAGTGGCGCAAGGAAAAGTTCGACATCGTCGCCATTCCCTGCGGCGTGCTTGAAACAGAGTTCTTCATGCACTCCCACAAGCCGATCCGCACGCCGGAGGATCTGAAGGGCCTGAAGCTGCGTACTTCGTCCTCATGGGCCGAGATCGCGCCGACGCTTGGCGCGTCCACAGTGGTGTTGCCGGGCTCCGAAGTTTTCAGTGCGCTGGAGCGTAAGGTCGTCGACGCCATCGAATGGGGTGGCCCTGGCATCAATCTCTCCGAGGGCTTCCACAAGATCGCGAAGTACGTCATCACGCCGGGTCTGCACGCCCCGTCAGGCGCGCACGACTGCATCTTCAATAACGACACCTGGGCAAAGATCGGCGATACCGACAAGAAGCTCCTCGAGGCGGCTGGTCGCCTGACCATGTTCGAGACCTACCTCGGCTACGCGAAGAGCGACATCGGCGCGTACAAGGAGATCAAGGCGAATCCCAACGTCGAGATGGTGCGGGTCGAGCAGAGCCTCGTCGATGCGGTCATGAAGGCGTCCAACGATTGGGCTGCCAAGCAGTCGGAGTCGAATGAGTGGTTCAAGAAGGCCTATGAGCATCAGGCGGCCTTCATGCAGAGCATCAAGCCGATCAGCGAGTTCCGTTTCGCAACGGGAACGCGCTGAGCACGAGCTGACAAGGGCGACGCCGCTCGCGGCGTCGCTTTTTTCTCTTTCAAGGGGCGCCCATGGCCATCGTCAGGTTTGTCGGATTGCTCTCGCTTTGGTCAGGCCGGCTCGGCGCGGTAATCGTGCTCCCGCTGGTGTTCGCCATGGTGTTCGAGGTCATCAGTCGCTATGCCTTTTCGGCGCCGACCATGTGGGCCTTCGAGGTCAGTTACATGATGATGGGCACGATCTTCCTGCTCGGCCTGTCCTATGCGCTGCTGGTGAACCAGCACGTCAACGTCGACTTCATTCACCAGCGCCTGCCCCGTCGCGCGATCGCCCTGATCGACGCTGTGGGATACACGATACTTACCTGCATGCTTTTCTGGATGCTGACAGCGCTTGCGCAGAACGTCATCGACACGTACCGCACGGGTGAGGGCTCGGGCCTCTCGGCCTGGAATCCGAAGATCTGGCCGTATCGCGCCATATATGCCGTGGGTTTTGCGCTGTTTGCGCTGCAGAGCTTGGCAAAAACGATCGAGAACGTGCTGGTCGTGGCTGGCCGTTGGCCGGAGGGCGCCCAGCAATGACCGCTGACTACGTGCTTTGGATGTTCCCGGCGCTGATGGCGCTGATCTTCATGGGATTTCCCGTCGCATTCTCCATGATGCTGACGGCACTGGGCTTCGGCCTCCTGCGCTTCGGCGACACGCTGGTGCATCAGCTCGTTTCGCGAGTGGATGATATCGCCACGAACTATGTGCTGGGTGCAATTCCGCTCTTCATATTCATGGGCTCGATTCTCGAGCGCGCAGGCATTGCCGAGCGTCTTTTCGATGCGCTCTACATGTGGACGCGCCGATTGCCGGGCGGGCTTGCGATCGCCGCGCTTCTCATGTGCACGATCTTCGCGGCGGCGAGTGGCGTTGTCGGTGCGACCGAGACTCTGGTCGGAATGCTGGCTATCCCTGCGATGCTCAAGCGGCGATATGGAAACACGCTCATTTCCGGGACGATCTGCGGAGGCGGCTCGCTGGGAACCATCATTCCGCCCTCGGTGCCGGTGGTCGTGCTTGCGCCTATAGCTGCTCTTCCGGTCGGCGATCTTCTTGCCGGAATCCTGTTCCCCGGTCTGATGATGGCAAGCCTGTTCATTCTCTACATCGTGACCGCTTGCGTCGTGAAACCGGATTTGGCGCCGGCGGATCCGGAGCCGGACGATCGCACGTTCCTCGAAAAGATCCGGTTCACCCTGATTGCGATCGTGCCTCCGGCATTTCTGATCTTCACGGTGCTTGGCACGCTGTTCATGGGGCTGGCAACGCCGACGGAAGCGGCAGCCTGCGGCTCATTCGGTGTTCTGCTGCTTGCAGTCCTCTATCGCAAGCTGACCTGGACGCTGCTGTACCAGGCGGCTTTGCAGACCGTCTCGATCACTGCGATGATTCTGGCGATCGTGCTCGCGGGCAGCATGTTTGCCGGCGTTTTCTTCGCCTCAGGAGGAATGTCCGCGACCAAAGGTATTCTCGACGCATTCGGCCTCTCACCATGGTCGCTTGTCGCAATCATCCTGTTCGTGTCGTTCATTCTGGGCTTCATCATCGATCTCATCTCGATCGTGCTCATCGTTGTGCCGATCGCAATGCCGCTGGTGAAGAGCTTCGGAATCGATCCATTGTGGTTCGCGGTCATTTTCCTCGTCACGCTACAGACGAGCTATCTGACACCGCCCATGTCGCCTTCGATTTTCTATCTGAAAGCCATTGCCCCACCGAGCATGAAGCTCAAGGACATGTACTGGGGGGTCATACCATTCATCCTCTGCCAGGTCGTGGTTGTCGTTGCTCTGCTCAGCTTCCCCGAGCTTGCAACCTGGCTGCCGAAAGCCCTGTACGGCAACTGATCGATTCAGAAGAGTCGGCTCTGAGCAGGCGGAAATGAAGCCACGCCGAATAGCTCTGATCGGGTTCGGTGCGATCGCGGCGGATCTCACGAGGGAACTGCTCGAGCGGCGCGATCCCAGGTACGAAATCGGCGTTCTTCTCAATCCAGGCTCCGCAACTGCAGCGCGCCTACCGACAGGTTGTGTGCTGCTGACTGGGATCGATGGTCTGCGGGAATTCGCGCCTGCCCTCGTCGTCGAAGCTGCCGGGCACAGTGCGGTTGGTACCCACGTGCGGGCCTGCCTGCAGATAGGGCTTCCGGTCGTCATCACCTCTGTAGGCGCGCTGCATGATCCGGCACTCGTCTCAGAGCTGAAATCCATCGCCGAGGCGAATGGTGGGCGCATCCTGCTGCCATCCGGGGCACTGGGCGGGCTCGACTACGTTCGCGCAACGAGCGGGACGTCCGAGCTTGCCGTGCGCTACCTGTCTCGAAAACCGCCGTCAGCATGGAAGGCAGAGCTGCGACAGCTGGGTTATGATCCGGATAACC
>JAWLCO010000007.1:0-70509 GCA_041687075.1 Hyphomicrobiaceae bacterium
GGGCACCGGCACATTGCGAATCCGGGCTGTGCTCGAGAACAAGGCGGGCCTGTTCCAGCCGGGCATGTTTGCGCGCGTCCGGATCGCGGGGTCACCGAGTTATCCGGCGGTCATGATCCCGGACGAAGCCATCGGCACGGATCAGACAAGCAAGTACGTCTACACCGTCGACGACGACGGGACGGCCATCCGAAAGTGGGTCGAACTCGGAACGCTCATCGATGGTCTGCGTGTCGTGCGGAGCGGCTTGAGCGCGGATGATTGGGTGGTCGTCAGGGGCATCCAGCGCGCCCGGCATCAGGAAAAGGTGGCCGTCAGGCGAGAGCCCCTGCAGGTGTCCGCGGCGCCGGTCAAGCCCGTCGGTCAGTAGGAGCTCCAGGGCGGCGAGGCGATCGTGTGGTTCAGCCATTTCTTCATTGCCCGCCCGATCTTCGCAGCCGTTCTCTCGCTTTTCATCACCCTGCTTGGCGGCATCTCCTACTTCGGACTCGCGGTGACGCAGTTCCCCGAGATCGTGCCGCCGACCATCACCGTCACCACTAATTACCCGGGCGCCAGCGCTGAGACCGTGGCTGACACCGTTGCATCCGTCATCGAGCAGGAGGTGAACGGCGTCGACGGGATGCTCTACATGTACTCGAACTCGACGAGCGACGGGGCCATGAGCCTCACCGTCACGTTCGACGTCGGTACGGACATCGACCAGGCCCAGGTGCAGGTGCAGAACCGGGTCGCCTCAGCGGAGCCGCGGCTGCCGGAGGAGGTTCGCCGCAACGGCATCTTCACCCGCAAGAACAATCCGGACCAGCTTCTTGCTGTCCACCTGATCTCGCCGGACAGCACCTTCGATCAGATCCATATCTCCAACTACGCCCTGCTGAACGTCCGCGACGTGCTGGCCCGCATCGAAGGCGTCGGCTCCGTCGTCATGTATGGCGCGCGCGAATACGCCATGCGCATCTGGCTCGAGCCGGAGCGCATCGCTGGCTTGGGTCTCAGCGCCGAGGAGGTGGTGCGGGCCTTGCGCGCCCAGAACGTGCAGGTCGCGGGAGGCGCCATTGGCGAGCCCCCGATCAGTCATGTGCGTGCCTTTCAGATGCCATTGCAGCTCAAGGGCCGCCTGCGCGATCCCGACGAGTTCGCGCAGATCATCGTCAAGGCCGGCACGGACGGCCGCATCGTCCGCCTTGATGACGTCGCCCGCGTCGAGCTGGGGGCGTTGAGCTACAACTCGTTCGGATACCAGAACAGCTACCCGGCGACCGTATTGTTCATGACGCAGGCGCCGGGCACGGATGCGCTCAAGGCTGCCAACGAGATCAAGCGGACGATGGCGGAGTTGTCGCAGAGTTTCCCAAAAGGGCTCGAGTACCGCATCGTCTACAATCCGACGGAGTTCATCGAGGTCTCGATCCGCGAGCTCTACAAGACGATCTTTGAGGCCGTCGGCCTCGTGATTCTTGTCGTGGTGCTCTTCCTGCAGACGTGGCGGGCTTCTTTGATCCCGGTGCTGGCCATCCCGGTGTCGCTCGTCGGCACGTTTGCGGTGATGCAGGCGTTCGGCTTCTCGATCAACATGCTGACGCTGTTCGGGCTGGTGCTCGCAATCGGCATCGTCGTGGATGATGCGATCGTCGTAGTCGAGAACATCGCGCGGCGGCTGAGAGAAGGCCTCTCGCCAGTTGAGGCGGCGCGGCTCAGCATGGATGAGGTCGGCACCGCGCTGATTGCCATCGCCATCGTGCTTTCGGCGGTGTTCATTCCGACCGCGTTTGTCGGCGGCATCACCGGTCAGTTCTATCGGCAGTTCGCAGTCACTATTGCGACCGCGACGATCATTTCGGCATTCGTTTCCTTGACGCTCAGTCCAGCGCTGGCAGCCATGATGTTCCGGTCGCACGACCGGGATGCCTCGCGCCGAAGGTCGTCAGTGCGGCAGATCGTGATGGCGCCGCTCCGGGTCTTCTTCAGGGGATTCAATCGCTGTTTCGATGCCCTGTCACGTGGTTACGGCCGGCTCATCAGAGGCCTGACCCGCATTTCCGCGCTGATGCTCCTGATCTATCTCGTGCTGATCTTCACGACGCTTTGGCTTCTTCAGCGTACGCCGACCGGCTTCATCCCACCGCTAGACCGTGGCATCGCCATCGTTTCGATGCAGCTTCCGCCCGGCGCTGCCCTGGAGCGGACCAACCAGGTGCTGAAGAGGGCGAACGAAATCGTCCTATCCACGCCGGGTGTGGCCTACACCAATGTCGCCGTAGGGCGGTCGGGGGCAACGTTCACATCGGCTTCGAGTGCCGGTGCGATCTTCATGGTGCTCGACACTTTCGAAAACCGTCGCAAGCGAGGTCTGAGCGTCGAGCGCATCGCACAGGAGCTGCGGCAGAAGCTCAACAGCGAGATTCAGGAGGCTCAGACCGTCGTTATTGTGCCGCCTCCGGTCCGCGGCGTCGGGTCCATCGGCGGATTCGCCATGCGCCTGCAGGACCGCGCCGGCATCGGATCGGTGGAGCTGGCCCGAGTGGCGCAGGATCTGATCCGCGCCGCCAACGGCCGGCCCGAGATCGTCAACACGTTCACGACGTTTCACACGTCGACGCCGCAGGTGTTCGTGGATGTCGACCGCACACGAGCGCGGATGCTGCAGGTTCCGCTTGATAACATCTTCGAGGCCATGCGCATCTATATGGGTTCGGCCTATGTCAACGATTTCAACATGTTCGGCCGCGCGTTCCGCGTTACGGCACAGGCGGAGGGCGCTTTCCGGCTGGGCACCGAGAACGTCGGCCGCATCCGCGTGCGCAATGCGGATGGCCAGATGGTCCCGCTGAACTCGGTGGTCACGTTCCGCGAGATTTCCGGTCCTGACCGGGTCCCGCGCTATAACCTCTTCCCGACGGTCGAGATCAACGGAACGGGCGCGCCAGGCGTCTCATCCGGTCAGGCCATCGATGTCATGCGCAATCTGGCGGCCGAGGAGCTGCCCGCCGGCATCGCCTACGAGTGGACGGACCTTTCGTTCCAGGAAGTCAGGGCCGGCCGCACGGGCTATCTCATTTTCCTGCTCTCGGTGGTGTTCGTGTTTCTCGCGCTGGCGGCGCAGTACGAGAGCTGGTCGCTGCCGCTTGCGATCATGCTGATCGTGCCGATGTGCCTGCTGTCCGCGCTCATCGGCGTGTGGATGCACGGGCAGGACATCAACATCCTGACCCAGATCGCCTTCGTCGTGCTGATCGGGCTGGCAGCCAAGAACGCTATCCTCATCGTCGAGTTCGCGCGCCAGCTCGAGGAGCAGGGGCGGGACCGCGTGACCGCCGCTGTCGAGGCCGGCCAGCTCCGCCTTCGGCCGATTCTCATGACCTCGCTGGCGTTCACCTGCGGAGTGCTGCCGCTCTACTTCGCGAGTGGCGCCGGCGCCGAGATGCGCATCGCGCTCGGCACGGCCGTGTTCTGGGGCATGATCGGCGTCACGATGTTCGGGCTGATCTTCACGCCGGTGTTCTACGTGGTCATTCGCGGCCTGATGGCACGGCGGCGCGCTCCGGCCACTGCAACGGCGCGGCCAGAGTGATCAAGCGCGGGCAGCGACCCGGTCCAGCAGACGCGTCGGCAAAACGCGCTTCAAGAACGACCCTGCGTATGTGGGGACGGTGACGTAATAGCGTGCCTTGGGTCGCGGACTCTCGACGGCATGCCCCAGCTTGGCTGCGACCGCCTCGGGCTCCAGCTTGAAGGTCTGCCGCCCGCCACGCTCCAATGCTGCGAGCATGCGGTGGTAGCGCTCGCGATGGACGGAGCCCTCGATATCAACGTTGGCAACGGCAGCCGCGCGCGCGTTCTCGACGAACCGCGTGCGGATCGGTCCCGGCTCGATAAGCGAAACGTGAATGCCGCTGCCAGCAAGCTCCAGCCGCAGCGCATCCGTCAAGGCTTCGAGCGCGAACTTGGAGGCGCAGTAAGCACCCCGCCACGGCGCCGAGACAAGGCCGAGCACGGAAGAGCAGTTGACGATCCGGCCCT
Organism: Hyphomicrobiaceae bacterium; assembly: GCA_041687075.1. Classification (GTDB taxonomy): domain Bacteria; phylum Pseudomonadota; class Alphaproteobacteria; order Rhizobiales; family Hyphomicrobiaceae; genus ZC4RG25. The sequence continues at coordinate 4,024 of JAWLCO010000007.1, forward strand.
CACCATTCGCCCGCATGGCCGGGATCAGCCGGCGTGTGAGATCGTGCGTGCCGATGACGTTCACTTCGAGCTGCCGGCGCAGGGCCTCTGCCGTGATATCCTCGATGGCACCGGGCTGGCTGTAGGCGGCATTGTTGAAGACGGCGTAGAGTCGCCCATCCGTTCGGCTCAACGCTTCATCCGCACAGGCGGCGATGGCATTCGGATCGGCAAGCTCCAGATGGAGCGCCTCGAGGTCATGCTCCTCCTCGAGCCGCGTCAGGTCCTCCGGCCTGCGGGCAGTGGCAAACACACGCCAACCGCGGGCCTTCAGCATCCGTGCCGAGGCAAGCCCGATGCCGGACGAGCAGCCGGTGATGAGAATGGTGCGGTTGGCCGTGGATGTACGTGAGATCATGAATCGCCCAAGTCGTGAAATCGTGAGGCGGTGCCCCATCACGATCTCACGACTTCACGATCTCACCAACTCACGCTTGTCGCCACGTTCTGCTAAGGTCCTTCGGAAAAAGAGGAGCAGCAGCAAATGCCCGCAGACTTGAGGCCGGAAACCATTCTCGCGCAGGCCGGCGGCGTAATCGATGCGGAAACTGGCGCTGTCGTGCCGCCGGTCCATATCGCAACGACTTATTTGCGCGATCCGGACAACCAGTACCGCAGGGGCTATTCCTACGGCCGGCCGGACAATGCAACAGTGCGCCAGACGGAGGCCGTGCTGACGGCGCTCGAAGGCGCGGCGGCGAGCCTGCTGTTCTCCTCCGGCCTGGCAGCGGCAACATCGCTCTTCCTGGCGCTGCCACGGCCCGCGCACGTGATCGCGCCGCGTGTCATGTACTGGGGGCTGCGCAAGTGGCTTTTGGAGGACGCGCCATCGTACGGCTTGACTGTGAGCATCGTTGATGCCGGAGAACGCGACGCCATCGCGGCTGCCGTTCGCCCTGGCGAGACCAGGCTAATCTGGATCGAAACGCCGGCCAATCCGCTATGGACGATCACGGACATCAAAGGTGCGGCCGAAATCGCCCATCGGGCAGGCGCCTGGCTCGCCGTCGACTCGACCGTTGCCACGCCCATTCTGACCCGGCCGCTCGCAGAGGGCGCCGATGTGGTCATGCATTCTGCGACCAAGTACCTGAACGGCCATTCCGACGTGATCGCCGGCGCGCTTTCGTTCTCGACTACCGGCATTCTGCATGAGCGCGCCGCCGCCGTACGCAGCCACCACGGCGCCATACTCGGACCGATGGAGGCGGCATTGCTGCTGCGCGGCCTGCGCACGCTGCATCTCAGAGTCACTGCGCAATGCGCAGCCGCCATGGCCATCGCGCAGCACTTTGCGAAAGACCCGCGGATCGAGGAGGTCCTTTATCCCGGGCTGGAGACCCACATTGGGCATGCCATCGCTGCTCGCCAGATGCGCGGCGGGTTCGGCGGCATGCTGTCGGTTCGCGTCAAAGGCGGAGAGCCCGCAGCCATCGCAACAGCGGCGAATGTATCGCTCTGGAAGCGCGCCACCTCGCTCGGCGGCGTCGAGAGCCTGATCGAGCACCGCGCGAGCGTCGAGGGCCCTGACAGCCCCTGTCCGCCCGACCTGTTGCGGCTGTCCGTCGGCATCGAAGGCGTCGAGGATCTCATCGGAGATCTCGAGCAAGCCCTCGCGGGGACGGCGTAGCGGATCAGTCTCTGAGCTTGCCTACGCGATCGATCAGGGCCAGGGCGGCGGCGGGATTGCGAGGCTTGTGACCACTGATGACATAGAGATAAACATCGCGAACCTTGTGGCCGTTCCTGGCGGGACCGACGGTGTGGAGATCCGCAGGGACCCGGCCTGCAGCCCAGTCCAGCGCGCGTTTCGCCCAAAGATCGAGCTTTGCCGGCGCGTAGCCATTTTTTGCGTCCTCACGGGTTCCCATGATGCGGGCATAGACGAAAGGTGCCGTGAGATCGGCGATCTGAGGAAAATCCGAGTCGCCGGCAACGACGGCTGCCACGCCGTATTTCCTGAGCAGCGCGATGAAATCGGGCGTGCAGAAACTCTCGTGCCGGACCTCGACGGCATGGCAGACTGGGCGGCCCTTTACACGCTTGGGCAGCAGCCCGAGGAAAGCCTCGAAATCGGCGGGATCGAATTTCTTGGTGGCCATGAATTGCCAATTGATGGGGCCGAGCTTCTCTTTCAGCTCCATGACCCCGCTCGCGAAGAAACGCTCAATCGACGGCCCGGCTTCCGCGAGGACACGCCGGTTGGTGGCAAAACGAGGACCCTTTACGGAAAAGACGAAATCATCAGGGGTTTCGTCGTGCCATTTGGCGAAGCTTTCCGGCTTTTGCGAGCCGTAATAGGTGCCGTTGATCTCGATCGAGGTCAGCTTGCGGCTCGCGTACTCGAGCTCACGCTTCTGGGCGAGGCCGGGCGGATAGAACGAGCCTCGCCAGGGCTCGAACGTCCATCCTCCGACACCAATCCGTATTTTGCCCTTCTCTTGAGGCATGGATCACCTGTGTGCGCTATCGCCGTTCGCCTTTCATTCCAAAAGGCCCAGTTGCCATCACCAGAACCAACTCGAATGCGTGTTAGTTTGGCACCGAATCTCGACGGCAGTACAGGCGCCATTGCGTCCTCCACCGCTTGCGCTCTTCGACCGGAACGATGAGCATGGACATTTCGCACTATCAGCAAAAGGCGCGGAGGTAGGATGGTTCTCAACGTACCGAGCGGCGTCTCGATATCGCGCCGCAGCCTGATATGCGCGCTGGCTGGGCTCGGCGGGCAGATGCTGCTGCCGCGCCGACTGCGCGCCGAGGCGGCTGGCGGCCCCGTTGTGCTGCACGCGAAGCCTGGTGAGGCCCGGTTCCTGCCGCAGGGCGACCCCACTCCCATCTGGGGCTACGGCGGAACGGTGCCTGGGCCGGAAATCCGCGTCCGGCAGGGCAGCGAGGTACTCGCGCAGTTGAGAAACGGCATAGGCGAGCCGACGACGATCCACTGGCACGGCGTCCGGCTCGATAACGTTATGGACGGCGTGGCGCATCTCACGCAGCACCCGGTCGAGGCGGATCAGTCATTCGATTATCGCTTCAAGGCGCCGGATGCGGGCACGTTCTGGTATCATCCGCACGCCCACCAGATCATGCAACAGGACCGCGGTCTTTACGGCCTGCTTATTGTCGAGGAACCGGAGCCGGTCGCCGTCGATCGCGAGGTGTCGCTCATCATCGACGATTGGCGGCTGAATGCGGACGGCTCGATCGAAACGCAAAGCCTCGCTCATCTTTTCGACGCCGCTCATGCCGGCCGGATTGGCAATCTGCTGACCGTCAACGGCGAGGTCGCACCCAAGCTGCCGGCGCGTACCGGGGAGCGGTTGCGTGTGCGTCTTTGCAATGCGTGCAACTCGCGTGTTCTGGAACTCCAGTTCGAAAACGCCAGCGCGCAGATTATCGCTGTCGACGGGCAGCCGATTTCACCGGAGTCGATGAAAGCGGAGGATACGTTCGTTCTGCCACCATCGGGACGCGCTGATTTCGCATTGGATCTGTCGGGCGAGCCCGGGTCTTACGCCTCATTGAAGGAGGTGACGCGGCAGCCGATTTCCATCGCGGAGATTGCCTTGGCCGATGGTGCGCGCGCCCGTGAAAAGCCGCTCGACACGCCTGTCGTTCTGCCCCGCAACCCGGTTCCTGTGCCGGACCTCGAGAATGATCCGCTCGTTTTCCCGCTGCTTATGGAAGGCGGCGCCATGAGCCGCATGGCGGGGGCTGAGTACAAGGGCGAATATTACGACCTTCGCGATCTCGCCCAGAAGCACCGCATGGTCTGGGCCTTCAACGGCAAGGCGGACGACCATAGCAGCCCGCTGTTCAGTGTTCAGCGTGGCCGGCCGGTCGTCATCAAAATGACGAACGAGACCGCCTGGCCACATGCCATGCACATCCACGGCCATCATATGCTGGTGATCTCGCGAACCCGCGGAGCCGTGAAGCCCTGGTTCCGCGACACCGTCCTGATGCAGCCGCGCGAGGACATGACGGTCGCCTTCCTCGCTGACAATCCCGGCAAATGGATGCTCCATTGCCACATGCTGGAGCATCAGACGAGCGGGATGAGCGCTTACTTTGAAGTCCTGTGAGGTTTGGGAGCAATCGCGCTTGTATCTGCGGCAGTGAAAAGCTCGGGATCATCGATCAGGGGATTTGGTTGGGCGAGCTCGGTCAACGCGGTCAGGTTATCGATTCGGATCTGGCGACCGCTGACCTTGACTCCATGATGTGCAAGCTCGGCGAAATTGCGTGACAGGTTCTCAGGCCTCATCCCGAGCTGAGAGGCGAGCGAGCGTTTTTCCATGGGGATTGTGAACTGGCCTGTTCCGCCCGCCTCGGCATTTGCCTGCAGGATCCAGCTGGCGAGGCGCTCCAGGCTCGGCCGGAGCCGCATGTTTTTCAGGTCTTTCACAATCGCGCGATAGCGCAGGGCCAGCTCCTGCAGAATGGCGCGGGCAAACCATGGATCTTCCTCGAATGCGACGCGAACAGCTTCGGCGGGAATGAGCGCGATGAGCGATGGGGTGAAAGTGCGAGCCGATTTCAGGTGAGGCTGGTCGAGCACGACAGCAGCGAGAATAAAGGCGGCCGGCGCGCGAATGATCGACAGCGTCGTCTCCCGCTCCCCATGCCTTGCGAACTGCTCGACGCTCCCCTCGACGATGACGTGGAGGAAGTCCGGTCGCTCACCTTCGCGAGCAAGTTCGACCCGGTCGGGAAAGCGCTGGAGATAGCCGGGTGCAACCAGCCTATCGAAGCTCGCATCCTGCATATCCCGAAACAGCGGAATACGACGAATGCTTTCGGCATCGCCTGCGCGCACAGCTCATCCCCTCTCTTCGTTGATCGTTTCGATTGATTACCATCAATTCAAAACACGATATAAATCAAGTTGACAATGGTGGTTTGTCATTTCGCCGTTTTGCCGCAGTAAAGTGTATTAACTATTCATTGGTCAATTCCACTCATTTTGACCTCGATCAAGATGGGGTGCGCCGCAATAAGGCATTCCTGCGGTTGATCGAAGCCGTTCGATCAACTCGGGGGCCTCCCATGAACGACCTCTCCACCGCAGTGCCTGGCGACCAGAGCCGCGCCCTTTGGCTCTCCACGATAGCGTTCACTGTTTGTTTTGCGGTCTGGACGATTTTCTCGATCATCGGCGTTCAGATTAAAAATGACCTCGGACTGAACGAAACCCAGTTCGGATTGCTCGTCGGAACGCCCATTCTCATGGGCAGCCTTATTCGCCTGCTGCTCGGCGTCTGGACCGAGCAGTACGGCGGCCGTATCGTCTACACGGCGGTCATGCTCTCTGCTGCCGTCGCGACCTGGCTGCTGACCTTCGCTTATGACTACCCGACGTTCCTGCTGGCGGCGCTTGGTGTGGGCATCGCCGGCGGCTCGTTCGCAGTCGGTGTCGCCTATGTTGCAAAATGGTACCCCAAGGAGAAGCAGGGCACCGCGCTCGGAATATTCGGCGCCGGCAATGTCGGCGCGGCACTGACGAAGTTCCTGGCCCCGTTCGTCATGATCGCCTACGGCTGGCAGGCCGTCGCCAGCATCTGGGCCATCGCCATGGCTGCCATGGCGGTCGTCTTCTGGATTTTCACCAAGGACGAGCCGCAGCTCGAAGCGCGGCGCAAGGTAGGCGCCAGGCCTCAGCCCATGCTGGCCATGCTCGCGCCGCTCGCAAAGCTCCAGGTCTGGCGTTTCTCGCTCTACTACTTTTTCGTTTTCGGCGCATTTGTTGCGCTGGCGCTCTGGCTGCCGCGGTATCTCATCGGCGTGTACGGGCTCGATATCGCGATGGCGGGCATGATCGCCGCCTTGTACTCGGTGCCGGCCTCGATCTTCCGCATCTACGGGGGCCATCTGTCGGACAAGTACGGCGCCCGCCGCATCATGTACTGGACCTTTGGCGTTTCCGCCGTCTGCACGTTCCTGCTGTCCTACCCGCCGACCGAGTACGTGGTCAGCAGCATGCGGGGGCCGATCACCTTCCGTATGGAAACCGGCCTCTTTGCCTTCACCGTCCTGGTATTCGTGCTGGGGTTCTTCATGAGCCTCGGGAAGGCGGCCGTTTACAAGCATATTCCCGTTTATTACCCGAACCATGTCGGCCCCGTCGGCGGCGTCGTCGGCCTCGTGGGTGGCCTGGGCGGGTTCATTCTGCCCATCGCGTTCGGGATACTGAACGATCTGACGGGCCTCTGGCAGAGCTGCTTCATGCTGCTGTTCGCCATTGTCACGGTGGCGCTCGTGTGGATGCACGTGTCGATCCGCATCATGGAGCGCGGGGTGCTGGAGCCGGAGCTCAGAAAGCTTCCCGAGCTGCCCGAAATGCAGGAAATCCACGAGCCGCGACATGCTGGCGTGCTCGGTCCCCACCTGATCGAGGACTGGCGGCCTGAGGACAAGGAGTTCTGGGAGACCAAGGGCCGGGCGATCGCACGCCGCAATTTGTGGATTTCGATTCCCTCCTTGCTCCTCTCGTTCGCAGTGTGGATGGTCTGGTCAGTTGTCGTCGCGAAGCTGCCGCTGATCGGCTTTGCCTACACCACAGATCAGCTGTTCTGGCTGGCTGCCCTGCCCGGGCTTTCGGGGGCGACGCTACGGATCTTCTACTCCTTCATGGTGCCGATATTTGGCGGGCGTCTGTGGACGACGCTGTCCACCTGGTCGCTGCTCATCCCGGCGATCGGCATTGGCCTTGCCGTCCAGAACCCGGATACGCCCTATTGGCTGTTCCTGCTGCTCGCGCTGACTTGCGGCTTTGGCGGCGGCAATTTTGCCTCGTCCATGGCCAATATCTCGTTCTTCTTCCCCAAGTCGGAAAAGGGCAACGCGCTCGCACTCAATGCAGGCCTCGGCAATCTCGGCGTCAGCGCAGTGCAGTTTGCGGTGCCGCTGGTGATCACAGTCGGGGTGTTCAGTTTCCTTGGCGGCGATCCGGTTATGGTCGGAGAAGGCGAGCGCCAAGTTCCTCTCTGGCTGCAGAATGCCGGGTTCGTCTGGGTGCCGTTCATCATCGCCTCGGCGTTTGCCGCCTGGTTCGGTATGAACGATCTGGCATCGGCGCGTGCCTCGTTCGCAGAGCAGTCCGTGATCTTTCAGCGCAAGCAGAACTGGATCATGTGCTGGCTTTATACGGGCACGTTCGGATCGTTCATTGGCTATTCCGCAGGCTTCCCGCTGCTCGCCAAAACTCAGTTCCCCGATATCGACGTGCTGCCGTTCGTCTTCCTCGGGCCGCTGATCGGGTCGCTGTCGCGCGTATCGGCCGGTTGGGTGGCGGACAAGTACGGCGGCGCCCGTGTCACCCTCTGGGTTTTCATCGGCATGGCCATTGGCGTGCTGGGCGTCCTCTACTTCCTGAACGCAGGCAATTTCGCCGGTTTCTTCGCGATGTTCATGTTCCTGTTCTTCGCGAGCGGTGCCGGCAACGCGTCGACGTTCCAGATGATCCCCGCGATCATGCGCAAGGAAATGGACCGGCTCATGCCGGGGACGGCTGCTTCCGAGCGCCTGCGCCAGGCTGAGAAGGAAAGCGCCGCAATCATCGGCTTCACATCCGCCGTTGCGGCCTACGGTGCCTTTTTCATCCCGAAGGGCTACGGCACCTCGATCGCTCTGACCGGCGGTCCGCAGGCAGCGCTGGTCGTTTTCCTGCTCTTTTATGTGACCTGCATCGCCATCACCTGGGCCGTCTACACGCGCCCCGGCGGACTACTGCACGACATCGAACGTGGTGGCGGCATCACCGCGAAACCTGCGGCAACTGAACCTGCCCACTGATCCCGGAGGATACGGATGAGCCATTTCCTTGATCGCCTGACATTCTTCAAGCGGCCACAGGAACCGTTTGCCGGCGGGCATGGAATCACCACCCGCGAGGACCGCTCATGGGAAGAAGGTTATCGCAAGCGCTGGCAGCACGACAAAGTCGTGCGCTCCACGCATGGGGTGAACTGCACAGGCTCCTGCTCGTGGAAGATTTACGTCAAGGGCGGCATCGTCACCTGGGAGACGCAGCAGACGGACTATCCCCGGACGCGGCCGGACCTGCCGAACCATGAGCCACGCGGCTGCTCACGCGGGGCGTCCTACAGCTGGTATCTCTACTCCGGCAACCGCGTGAAGTACCCGCTGGTGCGCTCCCGGCTGATGCGGCTGTGGCGCGAGGCGCGGCGGACGCTGACGCCGGTCGCCGCCTGGGCCTCGATCGTCGAGGATCCCGAAAAGCGCGCCGCCTATGTGAAAAAGCGCGGGCTCGGCGGCTTCGTGCGCGCCACCTGGGACGAGGTGACGGAGATCATCGCGGCCGCCAACGCCTACACGGTTCGCAACCACGGCCCCGACCGCATTTTCGGCTTCTCGCCCATTCCGGCCATGTCGATGGTTTCGTATGCGGCGGGCTCGCGCTACCTGTCGCTGCTCGGTGGCGTGTGCATGTCGTTTTACGACTGGTACTGCGACTTGCCGCCGTCGAGCCCGCAGACCTGGGGCGAGCAGACCGACGTTCCGGAGTCGGCTGACTGGTACAACTCCGGCTTCCTTATTCTCTGGGGCTCGAATGTGCCGCAGACGCGCACACCCGATGCGCATTTCTATACGGAAGTGCGTTATCGCGGTGCCAAGAGCGTCGTCATCTGCCCCGACTATTCGGAGGCCTCGAAATTCGCCGACATGTGGCTTTCGGTGAAACAGGGCACCGACGCCGCGCTGGCGCTGGCCATGGGCCACGTGATTCTGCGCGAATTCCATGTCGATCGGCAGGTTCCGTATTTCGAGGATTACGCTCGCAAATACACGGATATGTCGATGCTGGTCCGCCTCGTCCGGCAGGGCGATCACCTGGTCCCCGAGCGGCTGGTCCGTGCTTCAGACTTCGAGGGCGCGTTGGGCGAGTCGAACAAGCCCGAATGGAAGACCGTCGCCTTCGACGAAACTTCGGGTGAGCTGGTCGTGCCGCGCGGCTCGATCGGATTCCGCTGGGGCGAGAAGGGCAAGTGGAATCTGGAGGAAAAGGACTCCAGCGGTAACAGCACGAAATTGCATCTCTCTCTGGCGTCGATCAAGGACGAGATCGCGACCGTCGCGTTCCCATATTTCGGCAACAAGGAGCACGATCACTTCGCCGGCACGAGCCACCCGAGCATCCTGCCGCGCAATGTGCCGGTGAAGCGGGTGAGGCTCAAGGAGGGCGAGGCGCTCGTCGCCTCCGTCTACGACCTGTTTCTCGCCAATTACGGCGTCGACCGCGGGTTCGGCGGCGGGCATGTCGCGCGCTCCTACGATGACGAGGAGCCCTACACACCGGCGTGGGCCGAAAAGATCACGGGTGTGCCACGTGACAAGATCATCCACGTCGCGCGCGAGTTCGCACGCAATGCCGAGAAGACAAATGGCCGCTCGATGGTGATCATCGGTGCCGGCATGAACCACTGGTACAACTCGGACATGAATTACCGCGGCGTCATCAACATGCTGGTGATGTGCGGATGTGTGGGGCAGTCGGGTGGTGGCTGGTCGCACTACGTCGGGCAGGAGAAACTGAGGCCGCAAACGGGCTGGCTGCCGCTCGCATTTGCGCTCGACTGGGCGCGCCCGCCGCGCCAGCAGAACTCGACATCGGCTTTCTATGCCCACACCGATCAATGGCGCTACGAGACGCTCGATGTTTCGGACATCCTTTCGCCGACGGCTCCTGAGGGACCGTGGGACGGTGCGCTCATCGATTACAATGTCCGCGCAGAGCGCATGGGCTGGCTGCCCTCGGCCCCGCAGCTGGAAACCAATCCGCTCGATATTGCTGCCAAGGCCGAAGCCGCCGGAAAGGAAGTCAAGGACTACGTTCCCGCGGCGCTGAAATCCGGCGAGCTCCGCATGAGCTGCGAGGATCCCGATAATCCGAATAACTGGCCGCGCAATATGTTCGTGTGGCGTTCAAATCTGTTGGGCTCTTCAGGAAAGGGGCACGAGTATTTTCTGAAGCACCTGCTGGGCACCAATCATGGTCTCCTTGGCAGGGATCTCGGGGAAGCCGGAGCGAAAAAACCAAAAGAGGTTAAGTGGCACGCTGAGGCTCCCGAAGGTAAGCTCGACCTGCTGGTAACGCTCGATTTCCGCATGTCGACCACCTGCGTCTACTCCGACATCGTGTTGCCGACGGCCACCTGGTACGAAAAGAACGACCTCAACACTTCCGATATGCACCCATTCATTCACCCGCTGACAGGCGCGGTGGATCCGGCGTGGGAGGCAAGGAGCGATTGGGAAATCTACAAGGGTATTGCCAGGAAGTTTTCTGATATCGCGCCGGAGGTGCTCGGAGTTGAAGAGGATGTCGTCCTCACACCTGTTCAGCATGACACGCCCCTCGAAATAGCGCAGGCGACCGACGTCAAGGACTGGAAACGCGGCGAGTGCGAGCCCGTTCCGGGCGTGACCATGCCGGCAGTCACCGTGGTGGAGCGCGATTACCCGAACCTTTACAAGCAGTTCACCGCCCTTGGGCCGCTCATGGAAAAGGCCGGCAACGGCGGCAAGGGCATGGCGTGGAATACGGAGCACGAGGTCGAGCTCCTGAAACGCCTCAATGGCGTCGTTCACGACGAGGGACCGGCGAAGGGGCTTGCCCGCATCGACACGGATATCGATGCCGCAGAGGTGATCCTTACGCTCGCGCCGGAAACCAATGGCGAGGTTGCGGTGAAGGCCTGGGAGGCTCTTTCCGGAACGACAGGCCGTGAGCATGCGCATCTCGCCCTTCCGAAAGAGGACGAAAAGATCCGGTTCCGCGATATCGTCGCGCAGCCGCGGAAGATCATCTCTTCGCCGATCTGGTCCGGCCTCGAAAGCGAGAAGGTCTGTTACAACGCCAGCTATACGAACGTGCATGAGCTCATTCCGTGGCGCACGCTGTCGGGACGCCAGCAACTCTACCAGGATCACCTCTGGATGCGCGCGTTCGGCGAGGCGCTCTGCGTCTACCGGCCGCCGATCGATACACGAACGGTGAAGCCGGTGATCGATATGCGGCCGAATGGTGAAAAGCAGGTCGTGCTGAATTTCATTACGCCGCACCAGAAATGGGGCATCCATTCCACCTACACGGATAACCTGCTGATGCTCACACTGAGCCGCGGCGGTCCGATCGTGTGGATCAGTGAAAAGGATGCCGCCAAAGCCGGAATCGTCGATAACGACTGGATCGAGGCCTACAACAGCAATGGAGCGCTGGTCGCACGTGCGGTCGTCTCTCAGCGCGTGAAGGACGGCATGTGCCTCATGTATCATGCGCAGGAGAAGATCGTGAATGTGCCGGGCTCCGAAATGACCGGCCAGCGCGGCGGCATTCACAACTCGGTCACGCGCACGGTCCTGAAGCCGACGCATATGATCGGCGGTTATGCGCACCAGTCCTACGGCTTCAATTATTACGGCACGATCGGCACGAATCGGGACGAGTTCGTCATCATTCGCAAGATGCGCAAAGTCGACTGGCTCGACGGGCCAGCCGCCGCGCCAAACGTGGAGGCGGCGGAATGACAAGTACTGAAAGCCGCAGATGGATATGACGGTTTTCGTCCAGGTTTCACGCCGGTCCCGGCTCAGCGGCCGTGACGCTCAACCGGCCGGGACGACGGTTGCAGAAGAGGTTAGAACATGAAAATTCGCGCACAAATCGCAATGGTGCTGAACCTCGATAAGTGCATCGGGTGCCACACCTGCTCCGTGACGTGCAAGAACGTGTGGACCAACCGCGAGGGTATGGAATACGCGTGGTTCAACAACGTCGAGACGAAGCCCGGTATCGGCTACCCCAAGGACTGGGAGAACCAGGGCCGTTGGAACGGCGGCTGGGTGCGCAAGGCCAATGGGAAGATCGAGCCGAAGATCGGCGGCAAATGGCGTGTTCTGGCGAAAATCTTCGCCAACCCTGATCTCCCCGAAATCGATGACTACTACGAGCCCTTTACATTCGACTACGAGCACCTCCAGAAGGCGCCGGAGCTCAAGGCGTTCCCCACGGCGCGCCCACGCTCGCTGATCACCGGCGAGCGGATGGAGAAGATCGAGTGGGGGCCGAACTGGGAGGAAATCCTCGGCGGTGAATTCTCGAAGCGCTCGGAAGATTACAACTTCGAAAACGTGCAGCGGGAGATTTATGGACAGTTCGAAAACACGTTCATGATGTACCTGCCGCGGCTATGCGAGCACTGCCTCAATCCGACCTGCGTCGCGGCCTGTCCGTCAGGGGCTATCTACAAGCGAGAGGAGGACGGCATTGTCCTCATCGACCAGGATAAATGCCGCGGCTGGCGCATGTGCGTGTCGGGCTGCCCGTACAAGAAGATCTATTACAACTGGTCTTCCGGCAAATCCGAAAAGTGCACCTTCTGTTTTCCGCGCATCGAATCTGGCCTGCCGACGGTGTGCTCGGAGACCTGTGTTGGCCGCATCCGTTATCTGGGCGTCGTGCTCTACAACGCTGACGGCATCGAAAAGGCGGCCAGCGCCAAGGATGAAAAGGATCTCTACGAAGCCCAGCTCGGCCTCTTTCTCGACCCCAACGATCCGCAGGTGATTGCGCAGGCCCGCAAGGACGGTATTCCGGATGCGTGGCTTGAGGCGGCGAAGAAATCGCCGATCTGGAAAATGGCGGTGGAATGGCGCGTCGCGTTCCCGCTGCACCCAGAGTATCGCACGTTGCCAATGGTCTGGTACGTGCCGCCGCTTTCGCCGATCCAGTCTGCGGCGGAGGCCGGCAGGATGGGGACGGATGGCGTTATGCCGGACGTCCGCTCGCTGCGCATTCCCCTCCAGTATCTCGCGAACCTGCTCACGGCCGGTGACGAGGAACCGATTGCGCATTGCCTGGAGCGGATGCTCGCCATGCGCGCCTACATGCGAGCCAAAACGATCGACGGCGTCATCGACGAGGCGATTGCCCGCAGGGTGGGCCTCAGCGGCCGTCAGATCGAGGAGATGTACCAGATCATGGCCATTGCGAATTACGAGGATCGCTTCGTGATTCCGACGGTGCACCGCGAGGTGGGGGAAGATGCCTATGACCTCCGAGGTTCCTGTGGCTTCTCTTTTGGCAACGGGTGCTCGGATGGGCAGACCGGCACGAGCCTGTTCGGCGGCCCGAGAAAGACCAAGACTCCCATGGAAGTGGCGTGACTTGAGGCGGGACAGGCCACAAAGGACATTCGAGAATGCAAAAGACCCTGAAAGTGCTCTCCGCAATCCTCACCTATCCGACGGCCGAGCTGCAGGCCGCGGTGCCGGAGATGCGCGCCGCGCTCGATGCTGAAGCCCGGCTGCCTCAGAAATGCCGCGACCGGCTCGACCGCATCCTGGAACAGTTGGCAACCTGGGATCTCTATGAGCTCCAGGAGAGATATATTCTGCTGTTTGACCGAACACGCACGCTTTCGCTCAATCTGTTCGAGCATGTGCACGGCGAGAGCCGGGACCGTGGTCAGGCGATGATAGATCTGCAGCAGCTCTATCAACGGCACGGGCTCGAGCCTGCCTCGAACGAGTTGCCGGACTATCTCCCGGCTTTTCTTGAGTTCCTGTCGGTCATTCCCGAGGCGGAGGCACGGGATCTGCTGGGCGAGACGGCGCATATTCTGGAAGCCATCCGGCAGCGACTGAAAAAGCGCAGGGCGCCGTATTCCTCGGTTTTCTCGTCGTTGCAGGCACTCAGCCGATCGGCACCCGCCGACGAAATGCTCGAGGCGTTGCTGGCCGCGCCCGACGACGATCCCAGTGACCTCGCGGCGCTCGATGCGGCCTGGGTGGACGAGGAGGTGAGGTTCGGCCCCGGAGCTGCAGCAGACTGCGGGACCAGCGACATTGCCGCGAGAATTCGCGCCGCACGACGGCCGGCAGCCGGTGTGGAAGCAAAGGACGATCGGAGCAATCGCCCGACGATCACGTACACGCCTTCAGCCCGCGCTTAAGCCTCACCGTTTCGGGGCGGGAACGACTTGGAGCACTGATCATGCGCGACGCCATCAATCACATCGTTTTCGGTTGGTACCCTTATGTGTGCCTCACCGTCTTCGTGGTCGGCAGTGTGCTGCGTTTCGACCGCGAGCAGTACACCTGGAAATCCGGCTCGAGCCAGCTGCTCAGAAGGAAGCAGCTGATGTGGGGGTCGAACCTGTTTCATGTCGGGATCTTGACCATTTTCTTCGGCCACTTTTTTGGTCTGTTGACCCCGATCTGGGTTTTCGACGCGATCGGGATCAGTCACACGGCCAAGCAATTGATGGCCATTGTCGTCGGCGGTATTGCCGGTCTCGCCTGCCTTGCCGGGATTGCGCTGCTGGCGCACCGGCGGCTGTTCGATTCGCGTATTCGCTCCACGTCCTCGTTTGCAGACACAGGCATCCTGCTGATCCTCCTCGTCCAGCTTCTGCTCGGGCTGGCGACGATCCCGATTTCATTTGGGCACCTGGACGGTCATGAGATGGTGCGCTTCATGAACTGGGCGCAGGGGATCCTTCTGCTCAGGGCCGATGCCTGGACGCTGGTGGCCGACACTCACCCCATCTTCAAGGCGCATCTGTTCCTCGGCATGACGATTTTCCTGCTCTTCCCGTTCACCCGCCTGGTGCACGTGTGGAGCGCGCCGGTCTGGTATCTCGGCCGGCGCGGGTATCAGGTCGTCCGTACCCGCCGCCCGCTGCCATCCGAGCGTCGTAGCGATATTATCGAGCCTGCGGAGTAACCCATGAGCTGCTCAGTCAAGGCGGTGCTTGCGAGCGCGAAGCGGACGGAAATTGCCGTCAATGGAATCAGGATTTCTCATGACCTGATCTCGCGCGAGGCACAGCACCACCCGGCGCCGACGCCACTGGAGGCGTGGACCGCAGCGGCCCGTGCGCTCGTCGTGCGTGAGCTGCTGCTGCAGGAGGCGCGCCGCAAGGGTATTTCGCCGGAGCCCAAAAGCGACGGGGAAGGCCGGCGGGAGACCGATGAAGAGGCGATGGTCCGGGCAATCGTCGAGCGGGAGGTGAAAACGCCCGAGCCGGATGAGGAAACCTGCCGGCGCTATTACCGCCAGAACGTGTCGCGCTTTCGCTCGCGCGATCTGTTCGAGGCGTCTCATATCCTCCTGGCGGCACGCCCGGATGACAAGCCGGCCCGAGACGAGGCACGGCTTGCCGCGGAACGGCTCATCGCCGAGCTTCGCCAAAAGCCACATCTGTTTGCCGAATTCGCCGGGTCGTTTTCCGCCTGCCCCTCCGGACAATCGGGCGGCAATCTCGGGCAGATCGGGCCGGGTGATACGACTCCCGAATTCGAGGCCGCGCTCTATCGGCTTGCCCCGGGGGAGCTGACGCGCGAACCCGTCGAGAGCCGTTATGGCTTCCATATCATCCATCTTGCCCGGCGGATCGACGGCCGCGAGCTGCCGTTCGAGCTCGTTCATGACCGCATCGCCGAATACCTCACGGAGCGGAGCCGGCGCACCGCAATTGCGCAGTTCCTGGCCCGGCTTGCGGCTGTGAGTGAGGTGAGTGGCATCAGCCTGCCAACACCGGTTGATCTGCGTGTTTCGGGAGGACCGATACAATGACACTGGGAGAGCTTCTGGCGGCATGGCAGGACGATGCCACAATCCTCGATGCGCTCATCGGCCTTGACGACCTGACCCTTTTGGCGCGGCTGAAATCGGCTGCAGAAGAAGAGGGTAGCGATCTCGCGACAATCGTCCGGGAGGAGGTCGGTCGATTTGTGCAACTGGCTGACGATGAGACCTGGCTCATGCTTATGGGCCGATTGGGGAAAGCGGAAGATCCGGCGAAAACCGGACTGAAGCTGATGCTCGAATTCGGCCTGGACAAAAGCCGTGACGCTGCTTGAGCGCCGTATCTGCGATCAGCTCTCAGGCAGGTCGCGTTCTTGGCGGGCCCAAACGACACGCGTGTCACATCTGGCAGATCGGGCTTGGCAGCCTATCTGATCGAGGTGGAAATATAAGTCTGGCGGGAACGTTCGACGGGTAAAAATTGGCCGGCCATTCCTGTTTTGGAATAGCTGCGGCCCTGTTTGAAAAATCAAGAACAGGCGAGATTGCATCGTGGCTACCACTGCCGAGCAGATTCGCGGCTATAGCGGCCCAGCCATCCTGAGCTATGGCTTTCGGCCGTTCTTCCTTTCCGCGGCCATTTGGGCCGCCATCGCGATGGTTATCTGGCTGCCCGTGCTTGCCGGAGATCTGACGCTGCCGACGGCGTTCGGGCCTGTCGAGTGGCACGCACACGAGCTGATCTATGGGTTCGTTCCAGCCGCCGTCGCCGGCTTCCTGCTTACGGCGGTTCCGAACTGGACAGGTCGGCTGCCAGTCACCGGAATGCCGTTGCTGGCGCTTTTCCTCCTCTGGGTTGCCGGTCGCGTTGCCGTTTTCGGTTCGGAGTGGATCGGGGCGCCCCTGGCCGCCGTGGTCGACCTCAGCTTTCTGGCCGCCCTCGCCGCCGTGATTGCGCGGGAGATCATCGCCGGAAAAAACACGCGCAATCTGAAAGTGCTGCTAGCCGTCGGGCTGTTGTTCATCGGAAATCTGGCCGTCCACGCGGAAATCATTTTCGGACTGAGCCAGGGCTACGGCAACCGGATCGGCATTGCGGCTACGGTTCTGCTGATCATGCTGATCGGCGGCCGCATCATTCCGAGCTTCACACGCAACTGGCTCGTGCGGCAGGAGCCCGGTCGGCTTCCGGTGCCGTTTTCGCGATTTGATGCCGTTGTCATGCTGGTCAGCGCCGGCACATTCCTCGGCTGGATCGCGCTGCCGGACCATACATTCACGGCTCTGCTGGCGGTGGTCGCAGGCGTCCTGAACGGGGTGCGCCTGGCCCGATGGGCAGGAGAGCGGACGGCCGCTGAACCGCTCGTGCTGGTGCTGCACGTTGCCTATGCGTTCGTGCCCTCGGGCTTTCTTCTGCTTGCCGTCAGCATTTTGGCGCCGGATGTCCTCCTGCCGTCGGGAGCGTTGCACAGCTGGACGGCGGGAGCGATCGGCCTGATGATCCTGGCCGTCATGACGCGGGCGAGCCTTGGGCACACAGGCCAGCCGCTCACCGCAACACGCGGCATAACGGCGATCTATATTGCAACCCTCGTTTCCGCCCTGGCGCGCATCATCGCTGCGTTCGACATTGCGCGCGAGCCGTTGCTTCACCTTTCAGCCACGGCATGGGTACTGGCGTTTGCGGGATTCGCTGTGATCTACGCACCATTGCTGATGCGACCGCGGCCGTGAGGCGGCCGCGGCGCGGGGAGCATCACTCCCCGGCGGTGGCGGCAGTGGCGGTGGTCGATGAAGCGCGCACCACGATGCTCGGGAAGGCAGCGCCCTGGGTTTCACCGTGACCGGTTTCCCGGTCATAGGCTTCCTGGGTTTCGTCCTCACGAATGAGGTGGTTGGCCAGCTCGTTCACTTTGCGGGCGAGCTCCTCGCAAGTGGGCTCAGGCGGCAGGCTGTTGATGGCGAACTCGATCCGCTCGGCAAGCTCGCGGGCGAGCCGGCCATGGCCCTCCTCATGCAGCATGAGGGCGTCGACGAACCGCCTCCAGCTGTCCCGCAGCTCCGGCTCCGCCGCCGCCTCATCCACCCAGCGGGGCAGCGTGTACTCGATGTGGGTTTCCGTCACGGCGTTATCGACCGCGCATCCCTGCGGCACTTCCCGGCTGTCGAACCACCACTGGATGCGCCACTCCGCCCAGCCGGCGAAACGATGACCCTTGTTTCTGTCAAATGGCCCGCGCGTGAACACGTCCTGGCGCAGTTCGTCGAGCGTAGTGCCGCGTACTTCGTAATACTTCACCTTTTCCTGCGCTTTGCTGCTGCCGAGGCCCGTGATCGGCGCCGCAAGTCCGCCGGATTGGACGCCGACGAGAGTAACTGCGGCGGCGAAAACCACAGTCAGAACACAGATCAGCCAAACTCTGTTCATGATTTCCCCCACGCTTGCTGCAGCAACTCTGGCGGCGAGTTGCGGCAAAAATCGGACAAGGCCTTCCGATCAATGGCGTGCGACGACCCGTCCAGATGAGTGCGTTTCGGGCCGTGGGGTCTGCTCAGGAGGCCATTACGGGCTGACAATGCAGCCGGGGTGTGGCATACGGGGGGCGAGCTTGAGGCGCACGCCTCCGAATTAGCTCCGGCGTCCTCGGTGATTTGCTGTCAGCAGCGAGAGGGGTCGCGCCCCGGGACGCGCAATCCGCGTGTCGCATCTGGAATAGGGGCACCGCAAGCCGCTTCCGTTAGCCGGCCAATGCGTGTCGCGGGTGAACAGGATTGCGTCGCTCTTGAGCAAGAGGCGGTCTGCTCGACCGTCAATGCTGGCAAAATCTCGTCGCAGTCGTGCTCGGTCGGCGCGGCATCTCGGCGCACAATCGAAGCCGTCGGAGCAAAGCTGGAAGAGGTGAACGTTGCGAGCGACGCAACAGAAACGAAAGACAGGGGGAGCCGATCCATGTCGTTAACTGCGCAGGTGCCCGCGGAAACGCAGGTCCCGGGCCCGCGCGAGTTGAGCCTGCGCAACGAGCCCTCCCGAGAACAGCCACCGATCCGACTTGAGGTGCGCGGGCTTACAAAGATTTTCGGCTCCGATACCAAAGCCGCACTCGAGATGCTGGCAGCGGGCGCCGACAAGGACGAAGTTCATGAGAAGCTTGGCGTCGTGGTGGGCGTCGACAATGCCAGCTTCGAAGTGAGAGCCGGTGAGATCTTCGTGATCATGGGCCTGTCCGGCTCAGGCAAATCGACCATTATTCGGCTCTTGAACCGGCTGATCGAGCCGACAGCCGGTGCCATTCTGCTCGATGGTCGCGATCTCGCGCAGATGTCGCAGCGCGAGCTCATCGAAGTGCGCCGGCGCGACATGAGCATGGTGTTCCAATCGTTCGCGCTGATGCCGCACCTGACGGCGCTCGATAATGCCGCCTTCGGGCTGGCCGTCGCCGGAAAGCCGGCAGCAGAACGGCGCAAGATCGCGATGGAGGCACTGGAGCAGGTGGGGCTTGCTGCCTACGCTGACCGCTTCCCGCGGGAGATGTCGGGCGGCATGCAGCAACGCGTCGGCCTGGCCCGTGCGCTCGCCAACAACCCCACCATCATGCTGATGGACGAGGCCTTCTCCGCACTCGATCCGCTCATTCGCACGGAGATGCAGGACGAGCTGCTGCGGCTGCAGAAAACGCAGAAGCGCACCATCATCTTCATTTCCCACGATCTCGACGAAGCCATGCGCATCGGCGACCGGATCGCGATCATGCGGGATGGTCGCATCTCGCAGGTGGGCACGCCTTATGAAATCTTGCGCAATCCGGCCGACGAGTACGTCCAGGCGTTCTTCCGCAACGTGAACATCGCCAAGGTCCTGCATGCCGGCGACGTCGCTCATTACGAGGCTGCGAATACGATCATCCGCGTGCCCGGCGAGTTGGAACCGGCACTGCAGCAGCTTCGCGAGAATGATCACGTCTTCGGCTACGTGAAGTGCCCGGCGGATCGCTACCAGGGTATCGTCTCGCGCGAGTCCCTGGAGCGGGAGCTCCAAAGCGACGATCCGCGGTTCGCCCACGCTTTCCTGTCCGGCATCGAGCCGATCCCGCATGACGCACTGGTGCATGACGTGCTCCGCCAGGTGGCGGCGTCGGAATGTCCGGTGCCCGTCGTGGATGATGAGGGGACTTATCTCGGCGCCATTTCCAAACGGGCCCTGCTTGAAACACTGGATCGGGAGGGCTGAGCGGTGCAATTCGAACTTCCTGTCGGCGACTGGGCCGAAGCCCTCGTCAGGTTCATTCTCAACAATTTCCAGCCTGCGCTGGATTTCATTTCAGACGTCGTCGACGGGTTCGGCGGTGCGATCAATTCCGTGCTGACGGCGGTGCCGGACTGGTTCATCCTCGCTCTGTTCGTCGGCCTCGCTCTATGGCGGGTGGGCATCGGCTTCGCGCTGTTCACTCTCGCTTCGCTGCTGCTCATCATGTCCATGGATCTGTGGGCAGAGATGGTCTCGACCCTGGGGCTGGTGATCGCCGCGACGGCGTTCAGCCTGGCCGTCGGCATCCCGCTCGGCATCATGGCTTCGCGCAACACCACGTTCGAGAGCGTCGTGAAGACGATGCTCGACTTCATGCAGACGATGCCTGCGTTCGTCTACCTCATCCCGGCCGTGATGTTCTTCGGCCTGGGACGGGTGCCCGGCATCATTGCGACAGTCATTTTCGCCATGCCGCCGGCGGTGCGTCTCACAGCGCTCGGCATCAAGCAGGTCCCGGTAGAGATCGTGGAGGCGGCGCGGGCATTCGGCTGCACGGAGCGTCAGCTTCTGTTCCGGGTGCAGCTTCCGACTGCGTTGCCTTCAATCATGGCTGGCGTCAACCAAACGATCATGCTGGCGCTGTCGATGATCGTCATTGCGTCGATGATTGGCGCCGGCGGACTGGGCAACGTCGTGCTGCAGGGTATCCAGCGGCTCGACATCGGCCTCGGATTCATGAGCGGTCTCAGCGTCGTGCTGCTCGCCATCATTCTCGATCGTCTGACACAGAGCTTCGGCAGGAGGGGGGCACCGCAACAAACCTGGTTGTCAGCTCTACTGTCCAGATTGCGACCGGCGCAGGGCCGCTGGTCGCATGAGCAAGCCCGCCCCGGCATCGAGGGCGAGGCGGGCTGATCATCGCCTCGAGAACTCAAAGGAGAGGAGTCTACATGAGGATGAAGCACTGGGTGGCGGCCATCGCCATGTGCGCTGCGGCGCTCGCAAGCACCCCGGGTCATGCGCAAGACAAGAAGATCAACATCGGCTGGACGGCATGGTCCGATGCAGAGGCCGTCACCAAGCTGGCCCAGAAGATCCTCCAGGACAGGCTCGATTACGAGGTCGAGCTGACGCTCGCCGACATCGGCATCCAGTATCAGGGCGTTGCCAGCGGCAAGCTGGACGGCATGCTGATGTCCTGGCAGCCGCTGACGCACCAGGCCTATCTCGAGAAGGTCGGCAAGGACATCGACGACCTCGGGCCCATGTACACCCGGGCGAAGCTCGGCTGGGTGGTACCGACCTATGTGCCTGAGGACCAGGTGAAGTCGATCGAGGACCTGAACAAGCCTGAGGTCAAGGAGAAGCTGGAGGGCAAGATCCAGGGCATCGATCCGGGTGCCGGTCTGATGCAGGCCTCTGAGAAGGCGATCAAGGAGTACGGGCTCGACTATCAGCTCGTCTCGGCGAGCGACGCAGCCATGCTGGCCGCGGTCGACCGGGCGACGAGCCGCAACGAGTGGATCGTGGCAACGAGCTGGAGCCCGCACTGGATGTTCGCCAAGTGGGACCTGCGTTACCTGGATGATCCGAAGGGCACGCTCGGTGGCCTGGAGACCGTGAACAAGGTCTTCCGCAAGGACTTCAACCAGGATCACCCCGAGGTCTATGACTTCTTCACCCGCATGGTGCTGCCGATCGGCGATGTCGAGCAGATCATGGCTGATGCCCAGGACACCAGCTTTGAGGAAGCCATCGACAAGTACATCAAGGCGAATGAAGCCCGGGTCAATTACTGGGTGACCGGCAAGATCGGCTCCTGACCTTACGAGACGTGACCTAAGGGGCGGAGTTGCTCAAAGCGGCTCCGCCCTTTTTGTTTTGGCAATCGCAGGAAGCCCCTTACAAGACCTGCCGGTTGGGCGGAAATGTCCGAAGGTTTCGCCATCTGCTAAACATCGGCCGGACCGGGTTCAGTGCTGAAAGGCGGAGGGGCCACCGGCATCGGCAAGGTAGCGACCTCATCGGTCACGCCCCGAATCGCTTCCGATTTCGGATCCGCTGGAACCGGGGCCAGTGGTGCTTCCGGCGCCGAAGTCGGCTGCCCCGCCTTCTTTCGCCGAACGCCCAGTCGCTCCTCCGAGGGCGTCTTGCCGAAATGGTGACTATAGCTGCTGGAGAAATGCGACGCCGAGACGAAGCCGCACGCCAACCCGATGGAAAGGATGGGCATGCTGGTCTGCAGCAGAAGCTGGCGGGCCCGCTCCAGGCGCAGCCGCAGGTAATAGCGCGTCGGGGTCTCCCCGATGTACTTTCGAAACAGGCGCTCGAGCTGCCGCGGGGAAAGGCCGGCCTTTTTGGCAAGCGCGGAGCACGGCAACGGCTCCTCCAGGTTTTCCTCCATCACCGCCGCTACGGTCAGGATCTTCGGGTTCGCCACCCCGAGCCTCGCCCGCAGGTCCATGCGCTGACGCTCGTTGGGCTGCCGCATACGGTGATGGATCAGCTCATCGGTCACTTTCGCGGCGATGTCCGCACCTTTCCGGTCGGCAATGAGCGACAGCATCATGTCGATGGCCGCGGTCCCGCCGGCACAGGTGAACCTGTTGCGATCGAATTCGAACAGCTCCTCCGTCATCTCGATGTGAGGGAAGTCCTCACGAAACGCCGTGCTGTTCTCCCAGTGGATCGTGCAGCGATAACCGTCGAGCAACCCGGCCTTGGCCAGGATGTAGGTTCCTGTGCAGACGGCGCCGATCGAAACGCCGTAGAAGCTGAGCCGGCGCAGCCGGGCGATCAGTAGCGAGTGATCGTGCTTCTGCACGTTGACGCCGGCGCAGACGATGATCTCCGGCATCGGCCCGACTTCGCTGAACGCGCCGTCGGCCTCGATCCTGAGGCCGTTGGAGGCGGCCACGGGCTTTCCATCAGGGGAATAAATGCGCCAGGCGAACAGCTTCTTGCCGCTGACCTGATTGGCCAGCCGCAGAGGCTCGATCGATGACGTGAAGGCAATCATCGAAAACTGAGGCGTGAGCAGAAACCCGATCGTGTGAGTTCCAGTCTGATCGGCGGCTGACGCGGACATGGGCGCCTCCACTCAACACTCTGTTCGAACTGTGGGGAATATGGTCCTGGCCGGCGAAAAAACGAATCTCTGCGCCGGCCTGGCGCCGGAATCGACTCCAATTCGTCGCGCAACCAAAGTCTCGCAACGGCTCAGCTGCCTTATCATCGCGCGGTTCCCGTGACGGGCAAGCGACCGGGCAAAATCATCCGGCCAGTCTTATCCAGATCCGCCATATCTAGCCTTAATGCGACAGAAACAATTCGACCAGCCGGTGACGGAATCAGGAAAGAAAAAGCCGGTTGCCGCACTGGACGCAGCATCTGATCTGTCTAGGGTTGCGCCCGGGAGAGGACAAGGCGACGCATGGCCAGACGAGCGTTTGGGCGCCATCCATGTGTCTCTTCCAGGTCACACGCGCGCCGAGTGCGATGACGGCTTGATGCCGGTGAGCCACCTCGGCCTTGGTGCAACGGGGAGCGTCCGTTGAAATATTCGGTGTTCAACCTGCTCAGGCAGGCGGCCCAGGCCCACCAGGGGTGGCCACGGCAGTGGCGCGATCCTGAGCCAAAGGCGTCATATGACGTCGTGATCATCGGGGCCGGCGGGCATGGCCTCGCGACGGCCTATTACCTCGCGAAAGAACACGGCATCCGGAACGTCGCCGTCTTGGAGAAGGGCTGGCTCGGCGGCGGCAATACCGGGCGCAACACCACCATCATCCGCTCGAACTATCTTTGGGAAGAGAGCGAGGGGATCTACGAGCACGCGATGAAGCTCTGGGAGACCCTCTCCGACGAGCTGAACTACAACGTCATGTACTCCCCGCGCGGCGTGATGATGCTGGCCCACAACGTGCACGACGTGCAGAGCTTCAAACGCCATGTTCATGCCAACCGGCTCGCCGGCATCGACAACGAGTGGCTGACGCCGGAGGAGGCGAAGGCCTTCTGTCCGCCGCTCAACATTTCACCCGATCTGCGCTACCCCGTTCTGGGGGCAGCGCTGCAGCGCCGGGGCGGCGTGGCGCGGCACGACGCAGTGGCCTGGGGCTACGCGCGCGCGGCCGATCGGCTCGGCGTCGACATCATCCAGAACTGCGAGGTGACAGGCATCAGCCGCGGGGCCGACGGGGCCGTCGAGGCGGTCGAGACTACCCGCGGGACGATCAAAGCCCGCAAGGTGGGGATCGTCGCTGCGGGCCACACCAGCGTGATCGCGGCGATGGCAGGTTTCCGCATGCCGCTCGAGAGCTTTCCGCTGCAGGCGCTGGTGTCGGAGCCGGTGAAGCCGGTGTTCCCGTGCGTGGTCATGTCCAACAGCATGCACGCCTACGTCTCGCAGTCCGACAAGGGCGAGCTCGTCATCGGCGCCGGCACGGACCAGTACGTCTCCTATAGCCAGACCGGCGGGCTGCATATCACGACGCACACACTCGATGCCATCTGCGAGCTGTTCCCCATGTTCCGGCGCATGCGGATGCTGCGCAACTGGGGCGGCATCGTCGATGTCACGCCGGACCGGTCGCCGATCATCGGCAAAACGCCCGTGCCGAACCTGTTCATCAACTGCGGCTGGGGCACGGGCGGGTTCAAGGCGACGCCCGGCTCTGGTCACGTCTTCGCGGCCACCATCGCTCGCGGCGAGCCGCACCCCATCGCCGCCCCCTTCACGCTCGACCGCTTCCGCACGGGTCGCCTGATCGACGAGGCTGCGGCGGCGGCTGTTGCGCACTGAGGTTCTGTCATGCTGTTGATCCCCTGCCCCTGCTGCGGCGAGGCGCGTCCTGAACTCGAGTTCCGCTACGGCGGCGAGGCACATATCGCGCGCCCTCGCGATCCATCCGCGCTGAATGACGAGCAGTGGGCCGACTTCCTCTACATGCGGACCAATCCCAAGGGCATGCACTATGAGCGCTGGCGGCACGTGCATGGATGCGGCCGCTTCTTCAATGCCGTGCGGGATACCGTCTTGGATCGCATTCTGATGACCTACAAGACCGGTGAGCCGCCGCCCGATCCCGCCACGATCGAGGCAGCGAAGGAGGAGCGTCGATGAGCAAGGCGGCGTTCCGGACGGCAACAGGCGGACGCATCGACCGTTCCCATCCAGTCCGTTTCACCTTCGATGGCAAGAGCTATACCGGCTTCAAGGGCGATACGCTGGCATCCGCTCTCCTCGCCAACGGCGTCCACCTCATGGGGCGCTCGTTCAAGTACCACCGCCCGCGCGGGCTCATTTCTGCTGGTTCGGAGGAACCGAATGCACTGGTTGGCGTGATCGGTGCGAACGGCCGGGAAACGCCCAACCTCCGCGCCACCCAGGTGGAGATCTATGATGGCCTGGTGGCGGAAAGCCAGAACCGCTGGCCGTCTTTGGCCTTCGATGCCAACGCGGTGAACGACCTTTTCTGGCCGCTTCTACCTGCGGGCTTCTACTACAAGACCTTTATGGGTCCGCGCTTTCTCGGAGCCACGCGGGCCTGGAAGGCGATCTATGAACCGCTGATCCGCCAAGCCGCCGGTCTTGGCCGCGCGCCGAAGTCGCCCGATCCCGACCGGTACGCGAACCGCTTCACACATTGTGATGTGCTCGTCATTGGCGGCGGACTCGCGGGGTTATCGGCGGCGCTTGCGGCTTCGGAATCGGGCGCTGAGGTCATCCTCTGCGATGAGCAGGCGGAGTTTGGTGGCTCGCTGCTGGCCGACACCCGCTCGCGCATCGACGGGCAGACTGCCGCCGAGTGGCTTGAGAAAGCGCTCGCTACGCTCTCCAGCCGCCCCAACGTGCGGCTGCTGCCGCGAACGCAGGCGTTCGGCTATTACGCGGACAACTTCGTCGCCCTGCAGGAGCGGGTTACGGATCACATCGCCAGCCCGTCGCCGAACCTGCCGCGCGAACGGCTGTGGCAGGTGCGGGCCAAGGAAGTGGTGATCGCGACAGGTGCCATCGAGCGGCCGTTGGTGTTTCCGGATAACGACCGCCCCGGCGTCGTCCTGGCCGACGCCGCTCGGGTATTCGTGAACCGCTATGGCGTCCGGCCCGGCAACCGAGCCGTCGTGTTCACCGCGTGCGATACCGCCTATGAGGCGGCGTTGGCATTGCATGAGGCTGGTGTCGACGTGCGCCTCATCGCCGACCTGCGGTCTGCTCCAAGCGGTCCTGCTGTCGAAGCAGTCCGCCGTGCCGGCATCAAGGTCGTTGGCTCAGCCTCCATCGTCGGCACGAGCGGGCGCCTGCGCGTTAGATCAGTCCATCTTGGCATGATCGATGGCGACGGTAAGGTCGTGCCATACGAGCATGTCGATTGCGACCTGCTGCTGATGTCCGGCGGCTGGACACCGTCGGTGCACCTTCATTCCCAGTCGCGCGGGAAGGTCGTCTGGAACGAGGAGGCGCAGGCCTTCCTGCCGGGCGCGCATGTCCAGCGCGAGCGGTCTGCGGGAGCATGTCGTGGCCTGTTCGGGCTCGCGGCGGCTCTCGCGGACGGTGCCGCTGCGGGCAACGACGCAGCCGAAAAGGCGGGCTTCTCACCTGCGAGCACCGCATCGCACGCCGTCGAGGAAATGGCTCATGCCTACACAGGCTTCCTGGGGGCCTGTCCGCATCATCGCGATCCCGCGCGGGTCAAGGCCTTCATCGATTTCCAGAATGATGTGACGGCGAAGGACCTGAAGCTCGCAACGCGCGAGGGCTTCCGCTCCATCGAGCATGTCAAACGTTTCACGACGACCGGCATGGCGACGGACCAGGGCAAGACGTCGAACGTGAATGCCTTGTCCATCGTATCGGATAGCATCGCAAAGCCTCTACCGGCCGTGGGCCTGACGACATTTCGCCCGCCTTATACGCCGGTGACCTTCGGCGCCCTCGCGGGCGACCGCCGCGGTGAGCTGTTCGATCCCGTGCGGACGACGCCCATTCACTCTTGGGCTGTCGAGCGCGGCGCCGTCTTCGAGGACGTCAGCCTCTGGAAACGCGCTCGCTATTTTCCGCGCGCGGGCGAGGACATGCACGCCGCAGTCTCGCGCGAGTGCCGGACGGTGCGCGCCAGCGTCGGCCTTCTCGATGCTTCGACGCTCGGCAAGATCGAGGTCGTGGGGCCGGACGCGGCCGAGTTCCTCGAGCGCATGTACGTGAACCCGTGGAAAAAGCTGCAGCCGGGCCGCTGCCGTTATGGCTTGTTGCTCAACGAGGCCGGCTACGTGATCGACGACGGCGTGGCCGCTCGCATCGCGTCCGACCGCTTCCACGTCACCACCACGACCGGCGGGGCGCCGCGTGTGCTCGCCATGATGGAGGATTATCTCCAGACCGAGTTTCCGGAGCTGAAGGTCTGGCTCACATCGACGACGGAGCAATGGGCAGTCGTCGCCGTGCAAGGGCCGAAGGCGCGCGAGGTGCTGGAGCCGCTGGTTGAAGGCATCGACCTTTCGCGCGAGGCCTTCCCGCACATGGCCATGCGCGAGGGACACATCTGCGGCGTACCTACGCGTCTCTTCCGCGTCAGCTTCACTGGCGAGCTCGGTTATGAGGTCAACGTGCCGGGCGATTACGGCCGCGCGGTGTGGGAGGCGATCTGGGCCAACGTCGAGAAGGTCGGTGGATGTGCCTACGGCACAGAGGCCATGCACGTGCTGCGCGCGGAGAAGGGCTTCATCATCGTCGGTCAGGAGACGGACGGGACGGTCACGCCGGATGATCTCGGCCTCAACTGGGCCATCGGCAAGAACAAGCCGGACTTCGTCGGCAAGCGTTCGCTGACGCGGCCGGACCTGCTCAAATCAGACCGCAAGCAGCTCGTCGGCCTCATCACCGAGGATCCCAAGACGGTGTTGGAGGAGGGAGCACAGATCACGCGCGAGGTGGAGCCGGCAAAGGGTACGCCCGCACTCGGGCACGTGACTTCGGCCTACTGGAGCGATGCCGCGGGCCGCTCGATCGCCTTGGCGCTGGTGGCCAGCGGGCGCGCGCGTGTGGGCGAGACGCTGTACGTGCCCATGCCCGATAAGGCGATCGCCGTGACGGTCACTTCGCCCGTGTTCTACGATCCAAAAGGAGAACGGCTCGATGGCTGACGTTCAGCTCCGGCGCCGTCCGGCCCACGCGGAGCTTTCACTCGTTGCAGATGAGCGCAGCGTGCGGCTCGAGGGCATCGAAGGTGTGAGCCGGTTCGCCGTTCGTGGGGATCCGGAAGCCGCGACCAAAATCGGTCAGGTCTTCGGCGTTGCATTGCCGATGGAGCCATGGCGTTCGGCTACGGACGGTTCGCGCGCGGCGCTGTGGCAGGGACCTGACGAGTGGCTGCTGCTCGCCGGCGAGGGCGATGCTGAGGCCATCACGGCGCAAGTCGCAGCTGCTATGGGGGAGACCCCGTATTCCTGGGTGGATGTCTCCCATCGCAACACCGGCCTTCTCCTCAGCGGCCCCCATGCTGCCGATGTGCTCAACGCCGGCTGTCCGCTGCCGCTGGATCTCGCGGCATTCCCTGTTGGCAAGTGCACGCGGACGCTCCTCGGCAAGGCGGAGATCGTCCTTTGGCGGACCGGCGAGACCGAATTCCGAATCGAGGTCTGGCGCTCCTTCGCCGCCTATGTCGCCGGCGTGATCGCCGAGGCGGCGCGGGAGCATATGGTCTGACAGGCCATGATCGGCTTCGGTGAGATTTTCAAGGTTGGGATCGGGCCGTCGTCCTCGCACACCATCGGGCCGATGAAGGCCGCGGCCTCGTTCGTGGCGGGCCTCGGCGAGATGCTGCCGCGGGTGGAACGCCTGCGCGCGACGGCTTATGGCTCGCTCGCCTGGACGGGACGGGGCCATGCCACCGACAAGGCGCTTCTGTTGGGGCTTGCCGGCTGCATGCCGGCGGACCTCGATCCGGACCATGCTGAATCCCTCTTCGCGCGCATAAAGGAGACCGGCCGCCTCCCGCTTCCTGGCGGTCGATCGATCCCGTTCGATTTTGCCACCGATGTCGTCCTCGATCTCGCCACGACGTACGAGCGGCATCCGAACGCAATGGCCTTCGAGGCGTTCGATGCCGACGAGAGCTCGCTGACACGCGAGGTGTGGTTCTCGGTGGGCGGCGGTTTCGTCGTGCGCGACGGGGAAGAGGAGGAAACGCCGGAGGGGCACATCGGCGGCGCCTATCCGTTCCGCTCGGCCACAGAGCTGCTGGCCATCGGTGCGCGCACCGGGCTGACGATTGCGGAAATCGTGCTCGCCAACGAGACGGCACGGCGGCCACTCGCGGAGATCGAGGCAGAGATCGACCGCGTCGCGGAAGTGATGTTCGCCTGCATCGAGCGGGGACTTTCTGCCGAGGGCGAGCTGCCGGGCGGCCTCAAGGTCAAACGGCGGGCCCGCGCGATCCGGGAACGGCTCGAGGCCGACGCGCACCGCAACTTGCGCGCACCACACGAGGTGATGGACTGGGTCAGCCTGTTCGCCATCGCCGTCAACGAGGAGAACGCTGCCGGCGGCCGGGTCGTGACGGCACCTACGAACGGCGCTGCCGGCGTGGTCCCGGCGGTGCTGCGCTATTATCGCGACTTCTGCCCCGGCGCGAACCAGCAAGGTGTGCGGGACTTTCTGTTGACCGCCACGGCGATTGCGGCACTGTTCAAGATGAATGCTTCAATCTCTGGCGCGGAGGTCGGCTGTCAGGGAGAGGTGGGTGTCGCCTGTTCCATGGCCGCGGCAGGACTGGCCGCTGCGCTCGGCGGCACCAATGCGCAGATCGAGAATGCCGCCGAGATCGGCATGGAGCATCACCTCGGGCTGACCTGCGATCCGATCGGCGGGCTCGTCCAGATCCCGTGCATCGAGCGCAATGCGTTCGGTGCGGTGAAAGCGGTGAATGCGGCCTCGCTCGCGCTACGGTCCGACGGCACTCACAAGGTCAGCCTCGACCAAGTCATCGCCACCATGCGCCAGACCGGCGCCGATATGCAGGCGAAGTATAAGGAGACGTCGCTCGGCGGCTTGGCGGTGAGCTATACCGAGTGCTGAGGGGCGGTCTGACAATTTCCCGGTCATCCAGGTGCTTGTCACCGGGATCCAACTTTCCACGTGCTCCGGCGCTCGTCGATGGTTGGATCCCGGGCATAAAGCCCGGGATGACGAAGTTCCATTCGGATGAAGGTCGTTATCAATTCAATGCGTCGCGTCCGGCATCGAGTCCTTCTTCTTGCGAATGAACTCCTGCAGGGCCTCATCGATTCCCGGGTCAAGCGGCGGCGCTTCGTAGTCTGCCAGCATCTTCTTCCAGATGGCATTCGCGCGCGTCGGCGCGTCCTTGCGGCCTTCGGCTTCCCACTGCTCGACCGAGTTGTTGTCGGCGACCTGTGAGCGGTAGAAGGCCGTCTCGAAGTTCGCCTGCGTGTGCGAGCAGCCGAGGAAGTGACCGCCAGGGCCGACCTCGCGCAGCGCGTCCATGGCCTGCCCGTTCTCTGACAGATCGATGCCCTGCGCCAGCACGTGCATCATGCCGAGCTGGTCCATGTCCATGATCAGCTTCTCGTAGGATGAGGCAAGGCCGCCCTCGAGCCAGCCGGCCGAGTGGAGGACAAAGTTGGTTCCGGCGTACATTGTGGGTAGCAGCGTCTGTGCGCTCTCGTAAGCGGCCTGCGCGTCCGGGACTTTGGAAGCACAGAGCGAGCCGCCGGTGCGGAAGGGCAAGCCGACGCGCCGTGCGAGCTGGCCTGCACCATAGATCGCCTTGGCGGCCTCTGGTGTGCCGAAGGTCGGTGCGCCGGATTGCATCGAAAGCGTCGAGACGAACGTGCCGAAGATCACCGGCGCACCCGGCCGCACGAGCTGTGTGAAGGCGGTTCCGGCGAGCACTTCCGCCAAGACTTGCGTCAGCGTGCCGGCGACGCTCACCGGACTCATGGCGCCGGACAGAATGAACGGCGTGATGATGCAGGCCTGATTGTTGCTGGCGTAAACGTCAGCCGCGCCGAGCATCGTCGCGTCCCACACCATCGGCGAGTTGGCGTTGATGAGGCTCGTCACGACGGTGTTGTTCTGCACGAAGTCGCGGCCGAACAGGATTTCGGCCATGGTCACCGTGTCCTGGGCGCGCTCGGGCGCCGTGACCGAGCCCATGAACGCCTTGTCCGAATAGCGCATGTGCGCATAGACCATGTCGAGATGCCGCTTGTTCACCGGCAGGTCGACGGGCTCGCACACCGTGCCCCCAGAGTGGTGCATGTAGGGGCTCATGTAGGCGAGCTTCACGAAGTTCCGAAAATCCTCGATCGTGCCGTAACGCCGCCCGCCGTCGAGATCGTGGACGAAGGGGCAGCCGTAAACCGGCGCGAACACGGTCGACTTGCCGCCGATGTGCACGTTCCGGGCAGGATTGCGCGCATGCTGGATGTATTCGGAGGGCGCAGTTGAGGCCAGCTTGCGTGCCAGGCCGCGGGGAAAGTGCACCCGCTCACCGCGCACATCGCAGCCGGCTGATTTGAACAGCTCCAGTGCCCGCGGGTAGTCGCGAAACTCGATACCGATCTCCTCCAGCACCGTCTCGGCGTTGTGCTCGACGATCGCGAGGCCCTCTTCCGAGAGCACCTCGGTCAGCGGCATGTTGCGGGTGATATAAGGAACGGAGCTGGCGACCCGCTGGGCGCGCGCGGCCCGGCGCGCTTCGCGACCGCGACGGCTCTCCCGGGCTGCGCCGCCGTCTGGGTTGGCTGGGGTGTCGACCATCTTGGGCCTCCTGCAGGGTGTGCGACTGCCATTTTCCCGAGACAATGGGACGCCGAAAGACTCAGATCTGGCGTGCGAGCGTCGCGAACTTGCTGCTTCGCGTCACGGGCCGCCACAGGTGCCGCTGAGCCCGTGCGGGAATGGCGCGGCGGCGACATTGCACGTCGCGCAAGGGCTAGTCATTCGCTAATAGGCCGCAAGACTGGGAGCACTGGAGCTGGGTCTGCAGTAGAAAGCGTCAGGCTCGGCAACTCCGGCGATGGAGGGAAATGGCATGAAAACGCAGGCTCGGGTGGTCGTTATCGGCGGAGGCGTCGTCGGTGTTTCGACTCTTTATCATCTCGCGAAAAAAGGCTGGTCCGATGTCGTTCTCATAGAACGCAAGGAGCTGACGTCGGGCTCGACCTGGCACGCAGCGGGGCTGCTGCCGCTCTTCAACATGAGCTACTCGGTCGGGCAGATCCATAAGTACTCGGTGCAGCTTTACAGGACGCTCGAGGAGGAAACCGGCCAGCACGTCGGCTTCAAGCAGGTATCCAATATACGGCTCGCCCGCACGAGAGATCGCTGGGACGAGTACATGTATTACGCCGGCGTCGCCAAAACCATCGGCGTGACGGTGAACCTGCTGACCCCGGAAATGGTGAAGGAGGTCTGGCCGCTCTGTGTGACAGACGGGTTGATCGGCGCCATCCAGCATCCGGACGACGGCTACATTCAGCCGGCCGACCTCACCCAGGCGCTCGCACTCGGTGCCCGGGCCCGCGGTGCGGAGATTTACCGCCATACGGCCGTGACCGGAATCGAGCGCCGCAATGGCCAGTGGGTGGTGAAGACCGACAAAGGCGATATCGTCTGCGAGCACGTCGTGTCGGCGACGGGCAACTTCGCCCGGAAAACAGGAGCGATGGTCGGGCTGGAAGTCCCGGTGATCCCGGTCGAGCACCAGTACATCGTCACCGAGCCGCACCCGGCCGTTCTCGAGCGGCAGAAGCAGGGCCTGCCGGAGATGGGCGTGCTGCGCGAGTCCGACTCCTCCTGGTACCTCCGCGAGGAGAACGGCGGTTTCATTCTCGGCCCCTATGAAAAGGGCGCACCCTGCTGCTACGTGGACGGGCCGGATGAGCAGTCCGAGTTCGAGCTGTTCCAGGAGGATCTGGAGCGCCTTGGGCCGCACATCGAGACGGCGATCGAGCGTGTGCCGGCCTTCGGCGAGGTGGGCGTAAAGAAGGTCTACAATGGCGCCATCGCTTATACGCCAGACGGCAACCCCATCATCGGGCCGGCCTGGGACCTCCCGAATTTCTGGCTCAACGAGGGCCACAGCTTCGGCGTGACCGCCGCAGGCGGTGCCGGCTGGCAGCTCGCCGAGTGGATCATCGAAGGTGAGCCGTCAGTCGACATGATGGGCGTCGACCCCCGCCGCTTCGGCCCCTACGCGACACGCGGCTATCTGCGCGCGAAGAACGAGGAGGCTTACGCCAACGTTTTCACCGTCCATTACCCCGACGAGGAGCGGCCGGCGGCCCGGCCGCTCAAGCGCTCGCCCTGCTACGACCGCATGAAGGCGCTGGGCGCCGTGTTCGGCTCCGTTTACGGCTGGGAGCGGCCGAACTGGTTTGCGCCCGAGGGCTATGGGCTATCGGAGGCGGACCTGAACAAGCCAGACGTCCTCGTCAACGAGAACCATCCTCCGGTCGGGGAAGGCGAAAGGCCTCGCGAAAAATGGAGCTTCCGGCGTTCCAACTATTTCGATCTTGTCGGGCAGGAGTGCCGGAACGTACACGAAAACGTCGGCCTGCTCGATATGACGGCCTTCGCAAAGTACGAGGTCTCCGGTCCGGGAGCCGAGGCATGGCTCGACCGGCTGGTCGCCAACCGGATTCCGAAGGTGGGGCGGATCGCGCTCACGCACCTGCTGTCCAAGAACGGTGGCGTGCGTGCGGAATTCACCATTTATCGCGAGGCGCCCGAAAAGTTCTACCTGGTTGGCGCGGGTGCGTTTGAGCGGCACGATTGGGATTACCTTTGGAAATCGGTGCCGAAGGACGGCAGCGTCTACATTCAAAAGGTCACGACGCAGTACGGCGTGCTCGTGCTTGCAGGACCGCGCTCCCGCGAGGTGCTGCAGAAACTCACCGACACGGATCTGTCGAACAAGAGCTTTCCTTGGCTCAGCGGCAGGTTCATCAACGTCGGCGTGGCGCAGGCGCGTGCGCTGCGGGTCAATTTCGTGGGCGAGCTCGGCTGGGAGCTGCATCACCCGATCGAGATGCAGAACACCATTTTCGATCTCATCATGGAGGCCGGCCAGCCGTTCGGTATCAAGCCCTTCGGCATCCGCGCCATGGACTCCATGCGGCTCGAAAAGTCCTATCGGCTGATCCCGCGGGAGCTGTCGATCGAGTACGCGGCGCTGGAAAGTGGTCTCCACCGCTTCGTGCAACCCGACAAGGGCGACTTCATCGGCCGCGACGCACTTTTGAAATGGCAGCAGAGCGGCTTCAAGAATGCTTTTGTCACCATGCGCGTGGAGGGCGTGACGGATGCGGACGCCCGCGGCTCGGAGCCGATCTATAACGGCGACAAGCTGGTCGGCCGCTGCACGTCGGGCGGTTACGGCTGGCGCCTCGGCCAATCGCTGGCGCTTGGCATGGTTTCGCCGGAGCTGGCCGCAATCGGGACGGAGCTCGATATCGACATTCTAGGCAAGCGCCACCGTGCCGTGGTGATCGAGGAGTCTCCTTTCGATCCGCAGAACGCGCGCCTCAGGTCGTAATCAGAAAAGGGCCGATGTCGTGTCCAGGATAGGACTTGTCCTCGGCACGACATCACCCTTCGCCGCCTTTGCGTTATCAGGAGGGTAGGCCGGGGGGATGCCGGCCGGGTACCGACTGAGCTTGAGGCTGCGCAATGTCCAACGATCTCGACCTCAAATCCCTTTCCGACGAGGAACTCGTCGAGCAGATGCACGACGATCTCTATGATGGTCTCAAGGATGAGATCGAAGAGGGCGTGCGCATTCTGCTCGACCGTGGCTGGCAACCCTACGACGTTCTGACCAAATCGCTTGTCGCGGGCATGCAGATCGTCGGCGCCGATTTTCGCGACGGCATCCTTTTCGTGCCGGAAGTGCTGATGTCGGCCAATGCCATGAAGGCGGGCATGGGAATCCTGCGGCCGCTGCTCGCCGAAACGGGCGCGCCGAAAATCGGCAAGATGGTCATCGGTACGGTCAAGGGCGACATTCACGACATCGGCAAGAACCTCGTCACCATGATGATGGAGGGCGCCGGGTTCGAAGTCATCGATATCGGCATCAACAACCCGGTCGAGAACTACCTGGCCGCTATCGAGGAGCACCAGCCGGACATTCTCGGCATGTCGGCGCTGCTCACGACCACCATGCCTTACATGAAGGTCGTCATCGACACGATGAAGGAGAAGGGAATCCGTAACGACTACATCGTGCTGGTCGGCGGCGCGCCTCTCAACGAGGCGTTTGCGGATTCCATCGGGGCGGACGCCTATTGCCGCGATGCCGCTATCGCTGTCGAAACGGCGAAGGCATTCATGTCCCGTCGCCAGGGCTCGGCCCTTGCGCGCCAGGTCGCCTGATAAGCAGCCCGTTTGAGTTGGGGTTTGGCCATGGCTATGGTCCCGCTTGATGCCCCCGAGCCGCCCAGGACGCTGGTGATCGCCTGCGGTGCGCTGGCGCGCGAGTTCCTGTTTCTGAAGGAGCGGAACGGCTGGGATCACATGTCGATCACCTGCCTGCCCGCCAAGCTCCACAACCGGCCTCAGCTCATTCCGGAGGCCGTGCGGGCCAAAATCCGCGAAATGCGGGCTGGCTACGACCGCATCGTATGCCTTTATGGCGACTGCGGAACGGGCGGCCTGCTCGACAAGGTGCTGGCCGAGGAAGGTGCGGAACGCATAGCGGGCGCGCACTGCTACGAGTTCTTTCTCGGCAGCCCTGATTTCGAAGCTCTGAACGACGAGGATCCAGCCACTTTCTTCCTGACGGATTATCTGGTCCGCCATTTCGAAAGTCTTGTCATCAAGGGCCTCGGTCTCGACCGCTATCCGCAGCTGCTCGAGTGCTATTTCGGCAATTACAGCCGGGTAGTGTTTCTCTCTCAGGTGCCCGACCCGGCGCTCGAGGAAAAAGCTCAAATTGCCGCTGCACGATTGGGGCTGCCTCTGACGATCAGAGAAACGGGCCTTGGCGGGATGGAGAGGTTTCTCGCGGCGGCCTGAGAGGGGCGCCTCATGACCGGTTTCACCACAACACGCTGGCGCATCCGCCCTTCAGGGGAAGCACAAGCATGACTGGCATCGCCCGAGTGCCTGCCGCGTTCGAGCCCGCCGGGAAGCGGCCCCGGCGCGCGGGGACGTTTGCCCTGCGCTTCTGGAGCGTGCGTCATGCCCGGCTGCTTCAGCGCCTTTATGCCGGCTTCGAGCGCGTTCTGATCGCCTCGGCGCCACTGCTGCGGCGGATTGGTTTCGAAAGGCTCGAGCGGCCCGTTGCGGCCGTCGAACGTGCAGCAAAGGGCGCTCTGTTCGACTGCCGCATGTGCGGCCAATGCATTCTGTCCTCCACCGGCATGTCTTGCCCGATGAACTGCCCGAAAGGGCTCAGAAACGGGCCCTGCGGCGGGGTCCGTGCAAACGGCAATTGCGAGATTTATCCCGAAATGCCGTGCGTGTGGGTCGAAGCCTGGAAAGGCGCGCAGCGCATGGACCAGGGCAGCCGCGCCATGGCCCAGGTCCAGCCGCCCGTCGATCATCGCCGCAAAGGACAATCATCCTGGCTCGCCGTCGCGCGCGGTGAACACGCTGCCAATATGACGAGGGTGTCATGAACAACGTAATTGCCATGCATCCGATCGAGTCCGGGGAGGATCCCGAATCGCCCCTCCCGGACCTGCCCGGGCACGTCTCGCGCGGCAGGCTCGAGCGGGTTTTGCGCCGCGGCGAGTTCGCGGTGACCGCGGAATTGAGTCCGCCCGACTCTGCTGATCCCCAGGAGGTCTACGATCGCGTTTCGGTCTTCGAAGGTTGGGTGGACGGCATCAATGCGACGGACGGTTCAGGCGCCAATTGCCATATGTCTAGCGTCGCCATCTGCGCGCTGCTGACCCGCATCGGCTATTCACCGGTGCTGCAAATCTCCTGCCGCGATTACAATCGCATCGCCATCCAGGGCAACGTTCTCGGCGCCGCGGCGCTGGGCGTCTGCAATGTCATGTGCCTGACCGGGGATGGCGTTCAGTCGGGCGATCATCCAGACGCAAAACCAGTCTTCGATCTGGATTCCATTTCGCTCCTCGGCGTCATCAAGCGAATGCGCGACGAGCGGCAGTTCTTGTCGGGCCGCAAGATTACCTCGCCACCGCGCATGTTTCTTGGTGCCGCCGAGAACCCGTTCGCGCCGCCTTACGATTTCCGTCCGTTGCGGCTCGCCAAGAAAGTCGCGGCCGGGGCGCAATTCATCCAGACGCAATATTGCTACGACGTTCCGATGTTGCGCGAATTCATGACGAAAGTGCGCGACATGGGGCTCGATCAGCAGTGCTTCATTCTCGTCGGCGTCGGGCCGCTGCCGTCGGCGCGGACGGCGCGCTGGATGCGGGCCAACGTGCCTGGCGTGCATATTCCGGACAGCGTCATTGCAAGGCTGGAAGGTGCGGCCAACCAGAAGGCCGAGGGCAAGCGGCTGTGCATCGACATCATTCAGGAAGTGCGCGAGATCCCGGGCGTTTCCGGCGTCCACCTCATGGCCTTTCGGCAGGAGGAGCTCGTCGCCGATATCGTGCATGAGTCCGGCATCCTCAAAGGCCGCCGGCCGTGGCGGCGCGAACCCGTGCTCCAGTCCGTGGTTGGCGGATAGGCGCGCCGTTCCAAAAGCGCGCGGCGTCGCATTCCCGACAGAGCACGGGCGATCTGCCGCTTAGTTTTCGTTAGCAACTCCCATTCAGCCGGAGCCCCGCATGACCAGCACTGTCGTCAGCTCGGATAAAAAGGAAGTGGTGATCGGGTTCGACCACCGCTTCGTCATGATCGGCGAGCGCATCAATCCGACCGGGCGAAAGCTGCTTGCCGAGGAAATGGCGCGCGGGGATTATTCCCGCGTCGTCGCCGACGCACAGGCACAGGTCGAAGCCGGGGCGCAGATGCTTGATGTCAACGCGGGCATTCCGCTGGCGGACGAGCCCGCCATTCTGGCGGACTGCGTCAAGCTCGTGCAGGAGACGGTGGATGTGCCGCTGTCGATCGACTCCTCCATCGTCGCGGCTCTGGAGGCGGGGCTTGCGGTCTATAAGGGCAAGGCGCTCGTCAACTCGGTGACCGGTGAGGAGGAGCGGCTCGAAGCGGTCCTGCCATTGGTGAAGAAGTACAACGCCGCCGTCGTTGCCATTTCAAATGACGAGACCGGTATTTCCGAAGACCCGGATGAGCGCTTTGCAGTAGCCAAGAAGATCGTCGAGCGCGCCGCCGACTACGGAATTCCGCGCGAGGACATTGTGGTCGACCCGCTGGTGATGCCTGTCGGCGCCATCAACGATGCCGGCCGCAAGCTCATCTATCTCCTGCGGCGGCTGAGGGAAGAGCTGAAGGTCAACACGACCTGCGGCGCCTCGAACTTCTCGTTCGGCCTGCCGAACCGGCGGGGGCTGAACGCCGCGTTCCTGCCGATGATGATCGGAGCTGGAATGACGTCCGCGATCATGAACCCGCTGCATGCCGAGGACATCCAGGCGATTCTCGGGGCCGATGTGGTGATGGGCAACGATCCAAATTGCGGGCGCTGGATCCGGAAGTATCGTGAGCCCGGCGCGGCGGGCGAGACGGGTGGCCGGGGCCGCCGCGAGGGCCGGCGCCGAGCGATGGCGTAAGGCATTGACGTGACGAAAGAGCATCTCGTCGTTTATACGCCCTCGGGCAAGCGCGGTCGCTTTCCCGAGGGGACGAGCGTGCTCGAAGCGGCGCGCAGACTGGGCGTCGACCTGGACTCGGTCTGCGGCGGACGCGGCATCTGTGGCCGCTGCCAGGTGCTCGTCGCCGAGGGCGAGTTTCCAAAGCACGGCATTACGTCGGCGGCGAGTCACGTTACGGCATCGAATGCCGTTGAAGCCCGTTATGCGGAAAAGCGGGGGCCGCTCGCCGCGGGACGCCGGCTCGGCTGTCAGGCCCGCGTTTGTGGCGATCTCGTCATCGATGTTCCGCCCGACAGCCAAGTGCACCGGCAGGTCGTCCGCAAGGAAGCGGAGGCACGCGAGATCGCCATCGACCCGCTGGTCCGCCTGCATTATGTGCAGGTGCGCGAGCCGGATATGGATGATCCGTCCTCCGACCTGCGCCGGCTGCAAGCTGCCCTTGCCGAGCAATGGGGTTTGACAGAAACCCGCGCCGGCACGGCCGTGCTGCGTACGTTGCAGCCAATGCTGCGGAAAGGCCAATGGAGCGTCACCGTGGCCGTGCGCGAGGGGCGAGACATCGTTGCGGTCTGGCCGGGCTTTCGCGACAAGGCCTACGGGGCCGCCATCGACATCGGGTCCACGACGATCGCGGGGCACCTGTGCGATCTCACGACCGGCGAGGTGCTGGCCTCGGCGGGTGTCATGAACCCGCAGATCCGCTTCGGCGAGGACCTGATGAGCCGCGTGTCCTACGCGATGCTCAATTCCGGCGGCGACAAGGAGATGACCGCTGCCGTCCGCGCGGCACTCGATGATCTTCTCGGCGTCGTTGCAGGGCAGGCCGGTATCGAGCGGGTCGAAATCGTCGAGCTGACGGTCGTCGGCAACCCGATCATGCACCACCTGTTCCTCGGCCTTGATCCGACGGAGCTGGGCGGTGCGCCCTTCGCGCTCGCCGTCGATGGCGGGCTCAGCACGCCCGCAAACGAGCTGGAGCTGAGCATTGCCCCGGGTGCGTTCGTCTACACATTGCCGTGCATCGCCGGTCACGTGGGCGCCGATACTGCGGGCGTCGTGCTCGCGGAAGCACCGCACGATCAGGACGCGCTGACTCTTCTCGTCGACGTCGGCACCAATGCCGAGATCGTGCTCGGCAATCGCGATCGTATGCTTGCGTGCTCCTCGCCGACAGGTCCAGCCTTCGAGGGCGCGCAGGTGTCCAGTGGCCAGCGTGCAGCACCCGGCGCCATCGAGCGTGTCCGCATCGACCGCGAGACACTCGAGCCGCGATTCCGGGTGATCGGCTGCGATCTGTGGTCGGACGAGCCAGGGTTTGACGAAGCCGTCGCTGGCACCGGCGTCACCGGCATCTGCGGCTCAGGCATCATCGAGGCCTTGTCCGAGCTCTATCTCGCGGGCATCATTCGCGACGACGGCATGATAGACGGTGCCATGGCCGCGCGAACGCCCCGGGTCGTCCGTGACGGACGTACCTTCTCTTACCTCATCCGCGACGTCGAGCCGCGTATCGCCATCACTCAGGGCGACGTGCGTGCGATCCAGCTCGCGAAGGCCGCGCTCCATGCAGGTGTCAAGCTGTTGATGGACCGCCTCGATGACGGCCGCGCCATCGAGCGCATCCGGCTCGCGGGCGCCTTCGGCAGCCATATCGACGTGAAATACGCGATGGTGCTCGGCCTGATTCCAGACTGTGACCTCGCCAAGGTCTCGTCAGCGGGAAATGCAGCCGGAACAGGCGCGCGGATCGCGCTGCTCAATGCCTCCGCGCGGCGCGAGATCGAGCAGGTTGTGGCGAGAATCGAAAAGATCGAAACGGCAACCGAGCCGCGGTTTCAGGCCCACTTCGTCGAAGCGATGGCCTTCCCGCACAAAACTGATCCTTACGTGAACCTCCAGCGCGCAGTGACGCTGCCGCCACGCTCGGCACCGCGCGCCAATGGCGAGGGGGGCGTGTCCGGCCGAAACCGGCGCCGGGCGCGGACGGCGACCTGATCCTCAAGTCTTCAGCCGATACCCCGTCGCAAAAATGCGCCAGACAACCACCACGCACGCCACCAGAAAGACGAGCGTCATGCCGAGGCTGATGCCGACGCTGACATCGGCGACGCCGTAAAAGCTCCAGCGGAAGCCGCTCACCAGATAGACGATCGGGTTGAACAGGCTGACGTACTGCCAGAGCGGCGGCAGAACGTCGAGCGAGTAGAAGGTGCCGCCGAGGAAGGTCAGCGGTGTGATGATGAGAAGCGGCACGAGCTGCAGTTTCTCGAAACCGTCTGCCCAGATACCGATGATGAAGCCGAGCAGGCTGAAGGTGACGGCGGTGAGCAGGAGGAAGGCGACCATCCAGAGAGGATGGGCGATCCTCAGCGGCACGAACAAGCTCGCGGTCAGCAACACCAGAATGCCTATGATGACCGATTTCGTTGCTGCCGCGCCGACATAGCCGAGCAAAATTTCGAGGTAGGAAACCGGCGAGGAGAGAACCTCGTAAATCGTTCCGGTAAAACGCGGGAAATAGATTCCGAAGGATGCATTCGACACGCTTTGAGTCAGCAGCATCAGCATCGTCAGTCCAGGCACGATGAACGCGCCATAGCTCACGCCCTCGATTTCGGGAATGCGCTGGCCGATGGCCGCGCCGAAAACGATGAAATAAAGCGATGTCGCGATCACCGGCGACACGATGCTCTGCAGCAGCGTACGGCCCATGCGGGCCATCTCGAAAAGATAAATTGCCCGGACGGCTTGCAAGTTCATTGGCCCTGCCTCACGAGATCGACAAATATTTCCTCAAGCGAGCTTTGCGTCGTGCTGAGATCGCGGAAGCGAATGCCCGCCTCGGCCAAGTCACGCAGCAAGGCGGTTATGCCCGTGCGCTGGGCCTGCGTGTCGTACGTGTAGATGAGCTCATTGCCATCTGCGGCGAGCCTCAGATGATGGCGCGACAGGCTTTCCGGAATGTTCTCGAGGGGTTCGTGCAGCTCGAGTGTCAGACGCTTTTTGCCCAGCTTTTGCATCAGCGCCACCTTCTCCTCGACAACGATGAGCTCGCCCTTGTTGATGACGCCGATGCGGTCGGCCATCTCCTCGGCCTCTTCGATGTAGTGCGTGGTGAGAATGATGGTCACGCCCTCCTCCTTCAAGCCGCGCACGACTTTCCAGAGGTCCTGGCGCAGCTCGACATCGACGCCGGCGGTCGGCTCGTCGAGGAACAGGATGCGCGGCTCGTGCGAGAGCGCTTTGGCAATCAGCACCCGGCGTTTCATCCCGCCAGAGAGCGTCAAGATCCGGCTGTCCTTTTTGTCCCACAGTGAAAGTGCCTTGAGCACCTTTTCGATATAGGCAGGATCGGCCGGCTTGCCGAAAAGGCCGCGGCTGAAGGTGACAGTGGCCCAGACCGTCTCGAACGATTCGGTCGTCAGCTCCTGCGGAACGAGCCCGATCAGCGAGCGGGCGGCGCGATAGTCCCTCACGATGTCATGGCCGTCGACCTTTACCGCGCCCGTGGTGCGGTTCACTAGCCCGCAGATGATGCCGATCAGGGTCGTTTTGCCGGCGCCGTTCGGCCCCAGCAGCGCGAAGATCTCGCCGCGGTGGATCTCCAGGTTGATGCCTTTCAGCGCCTGGAAGCCCGAGGCATAGGTCTTCGCCAGGTTAGAAACGGAGATGATGGGCTCCATGGCCTTCACTGCTCATGATCTGTTCTGATTGCGGCCGACGGCATACACCGAAGGGCGGCGAGACCACTTCAAAGGAATCGTGGCAATCCGGTGGCGGATTATCAGGTGCTGGCTGCAATCTAGAAATCAGGCGCTCGAGCGTTTCGAACGGGCCACGCTGCGGTCGTCGCGGCCCGGATCAGGGCTATCAGGGCGTGTCAGGAGCCAAGCTGCAACTGTAGCGAGTACGACAACCTGCACCGCCAGGATCCAGGCAGCAACGCCGGAAATCCAGGTCAGGCCCAGCATCGCCAGCATGACAGCGATCGACGCAACCTTGGCTTTTCGACTGATACTGCCATGCTGCTGCCAATCGAGGACGAGCGGGCCGAAGGTGCGGTGATCAAGCAGCCAACCGTGCAGCCGCGGTGAGCTGCGCGCGAAAGCGAACGCCGCCAACAGCAGAAACGGTGTCGTTGGCACCAGCGGCAGCACGGCACCAGCAATCCCGCATCCTGTCGACAGGAGCCCCAGCAGCAGCCAGAGCAATCGCTTCATGGCATCGTCCAGGTTGCACTTCGCACGGCCCTTAAGTGGTTCCGTTGGAGCCAGGCCGCAAGGTGGCGCGTGGATCCGGTGCTGCCGGACGCGCCGGAGACGAGGCGGCTCCAAGGCAAAATCGTCTGAGACGGTCAGCCGTTGTCCCTTGTCCAGGCGAGAATGTGGCGGGCGACGCCGACCAGCTCACCGTGCTGGTTCTCGGCCTTCACCTCGCTGTAGGAGCGGCGTTTGACCGGATCGACCTCGACAATGGTGTAGGTGAGGTTGACGGTATCGCCGATGAACACCGGCCCGAGGAACCGCACCTTGTCATAGCCGAGTGAAACAGGGGTCTCGTCGCCGCTCGTGCCGTTGCATTTCTCGATCATCATGGTGGAGCACGTCGACATGTAGCCGATGAGCAAGGCGCCATGCGCGATCCGCCGTCCGTACCTGGAGCGCGCCATGTACTGCTCGTTGACGTGATTTACGGCGAGGTCGCCCGTGATGCCCGCGAACATGTAGACGTCACTCTCGCCCACGGTCTTGGCGAACCTCACCGTGTCCCCAACCTTCACATAGAAGTCGCTCATTTTCGGCTCCTGCATCTTGGTTCCGATTGACTGGCGTCATCGTCGATCTGAGGTTCAGTTCTCTAGCAGCCGCACAACGCCCTCTTCGGCCAGCGCTTCGATCTCGGACTGCCCAAGCCCGAGCTCGCGCAGGATTTCTGCCGTCTGTGCTCCGAGCCGCTGGGGTGGTAGCCGCACCTCGGCGGCCCGGCCATCGTACCGCACGGGATGGTTGACGAGCGTGACGGGCGTTTTCGCCGGGCCACCGCCCGGGACGGTCACGAACACCTGCATATGTTGGGCCTGCGGGTCCTCGACGATCTGCTCGTAGGTCTGGACGGGGGCATGCCAGATTTTCAGCGGCTCCATGATCTCGATCCATTCCGCCGTCGACTTCGTCCGGAGGCGGTCGGCAATGAGCGAGGTGATTTCGTCCTGCTTCGTCCAGGTGTCCTTCTCGGAATACGTGGCGAGCCTGGGCTCGCCGATGGCCTCGCCAATGACGGCCAGTGGTGAGAGGGATAACGTCAGGTGGCCGTCGCGCGTCGGGTAGACGCCGTAAGGCGCCGCATAGTACCAGCCGGCGACGTGGCGGAAGGAGCTGATCGACTTCGGCTTGTCGGCGGCGTTGAGCCAGGTGACCAGCGACTCGGCCTGCAGGTCGAGCGCTGCCTGCA
Source organism: Hyphomicrobiaceae bacterium (assembly GCA_041687075.1). Taxonomy (GTDB): domain Bacteria; phylum Pseudomonadota; class Alphaproteobacteria; order Rhizobiales; family Hyphomicrobiaceae; genus ZC4RG25. Next base: position 48,039 of record JAWLCO010000007.1, read on the forward strand.
TCAGGCTTGCGTCCACGCGGCAGCCCTTGCCCGTCCTTTCCCGGCGCACGATCGCCGCAAGGATGCCCATGGCCAGCAGTGCCGCACCGTGATGGTCGACGATGGAGGCGCCCGCCGGACGCGGCCCGTTGTGCGCCTGGCCCGTTATGGCCATCATGCCGAACAATGATTGCGCGAGAAGATCCTGGCCCGGACGTTCGCGATAGGGGCCGTCGGCGCCATAGCCTGATGCGGACGCGAAGATAATGTCGGGCTTTCGCTTTTTTATTTCGTCATAGCCAAAGCCCAGCTTTTCAAAAACACCGGGGCGAAAATTTTCTGAAACGACGTCGGCCGTTTCAATGAGTTGCCAGGCGATTTCGCGCCCCTTTTCGGATTTGAGGTCGAGCGCCAGACTGCGCTTGTTGCGATTGGCGCACATGTGCAGCATGCCCTGGCCATCGCTCCATACATCAGCGCCGCTCCAGTGGCGCTGCCAGGCGCCGTCGGTCGATTCGATAGAGATGACGTCGGCCCCCAGATCGGCGAGCGACTGCATCCCCATCGGACCCAGGAGAAAGTGATTGAAGCTGATGACCCGGATTCCTTGCAGGAGGTCGAGCATGCGTTTCCTCTGGATTCTTGTGCCCGTCTTTGCAATGTGCACGAGCTTGGTCTTTCGGCTGGACGATCAGGAGAGCCTTTTTCGACCTGCCAGCCTTCTAAAGCCTGCTTCTTTCCCGAGATGCTTGCCTGGAGCTACTCGGCCGCCTGCGCCAGCGCACCCTGCCGCCCGATGCCTGCGCGTTGCAGTGCTTCTCTGAGACTACCGAGTTCATCTTCTGAAAGCTTCACCAGCGGCGGGCGAACCACGGCGCGGTCAAGCCGGTCGAGTAGGACCAGGCATTCCTTCATGCGGTTGTGCATGTCGAGGAAAGGCGGAGCATAGAAAGCCTGCTGCAGCGGATAAAGCCGGTCGTTGATCGCCTGCGCGCGAGCCAGATCCTTCGCCCTCACCGCTTCGAACAAGGCGACCTGCAAATCGGCAACGACGCTGCCAGCGCCGGAAAGCAGGCCGTTGGCGCCCATGGTCAGCGACGCCATCAGCCATGCGCTATGGGTGGTCAGCACGTTGACGGGCCGGGGCAGGGCCTGCAGCATCCGGATGTGCCGCTCGTGCAGCATCGGATCGGCACACCAGTCCTTGATCGCGCGGATGGTCGGGATTGCATCGACGAGGCTCAAAAGCGTGTCGAGCGGATAGCCGAGCCCGCTCGCTGCCGGGTACTGGAACAGGATCAGCGGCAGGTCCGTGGCGTCCGCAATGGTCTTGAAGTGTGCATGGGCCATTTCCGGGCGCAGCTGGCCGCCCATCGCCATGCTGTTGGGCGGAAACACCAGGAGCGCGGATGCACCTTCCGCCTCGGCCATTCTCGCAATGCGTGCGGCCTCCAGGCTGCCGTCCGCGTAGACACCGTTTATCAGGGGGAGCCGGTCCCCGATTTCAGCAAGGGAAATCGCCAGGATGCGCTGTTGCTCATCGAATGTGCACGCGTGGACCTCGGAGGCGTGGCCATTGACCGTGATGGCGGAAATTCCGCGCGTGCCGGCGACGTGCCGCAAATGCCGCCGCGTTTCCGCTTCATCGATGGACAGGTCATCCGCAAAAGCCAGCAATGTCGCCGGGATCACACCGGCTGGCTGGTAGTCCTTGAAGCGCCCCATGGTGTTTCGCTCCCGTCGAGATCGTCATTCATGGGAACGCTATCATTCAGCATTCGGCCTCCGCAAGCGGGGCCGAAGAATGGACCTGCCGACTAGGCGGGCCAGCTCAGCAGCATCTCGACGAACTTGGTCGCCCGCGTCACCGGGAAGAAGTGGCCGCCGCTGGGGAGAATGCGCAGTTTCGCGCTCGGCATCAGCTCTGCCAGCTCGCGCTGCAGGAACGCCGGCACGATGAGGTCGTCCTCTGCTCCCTGGATCAGGACCGGCACGTTGATCTCGCCGATATCCTTGCTGCGGTCGAAAGCGAGCAGGGCTGCGATTCTTTCTGCAACCACCGTCTGCGCGACAGGTGAGGTCGGCGCGGCCGCAAGCATGGCCTCGAACCTGGGCCAGTTCGCCTCCAGCCAGTCGGGCGTGTAGCCGATGAAGGCCAGCATGGCGGCGTATTCCCGCGGCGCCTTCTCGAGCAGCACGGTCCGGGAGCGAAACAGCTCCGCCATGTACCGGTTGGGTCGCGCCCAGGTGCTGCTGAGCACGAGGCTGCCGATCCGCGATGCATCACGTAACGCCAGCTCCTGCAGGATGACGCCGCCTGTGGAATGGCCGAGCAACACGGCGTTGCGCGCATCCGTGTGCTCGAGCACCGCCCGCGTATCCTGCGCGAGCTGCTCGATGGAGACCCGCGCTGTGCCGCGATCGCTGCTGCCGATGCCGCGTTGATCGAAGCGGATCACGCGAAAATGCGGCTCGAGCGCCGGCACGACAGGATCCCAGAACGCGGCCGTTCCGCCCAGTCCGCTCACCAGGACCAGGTCGGGCCCGGCTCCGCTGGCGGTAATGGCGAGCCGCGCTCCATCGGCGAGGTCCACGAACGAGGTGTTCATGCGCTGATCTCCTATGAGGCGTGGCTATCATTTCAGGGGCGAGAACGAGGCGGGCCTCAGGATGCGGGTGGTCTGCACATCGAGCAGGCCGTCGACCATCTTGAGGTAGGCCTGCCACCGAGGGTCTGCCATCATCCGGTCCCGGCGCTGGAGCCGGTCGTCGAGGCTTTCATAGCTCCAAAGCGCCACGACGTGATTGAGCTCGCCGATCTCGGTGGTGAAGTATCCGATGAACGTGCCCAGAAGCTCGAGCTGGATCGGCAGCCCGTGCTGCTCATAGAGGCTGACGAACTGGCCGAGCTTCCCGGCCTTCACGCGGTAGTCGCGCTCCTCCACTATCATCTGGCGTCTCTCCGGCCACTGTGGGTTCCTTGCAGCCTGTCACGTTAGGGACCACAACGACGGGCCGTCAACTGCTCTGAGGCCGGGCCGCCGAAAAGCGATTGGGGGCGAAACAGGGACTTTCGGGCCGAGTTCGAACAGAGTCCGCTGCGGTGCCGATGTGCAGCATTGAACGGCCGCCCCGGACTGCGTATCTTCCCGGGCGCAAATCAGAATTGTCAGGTGGGACCGGAGATGGTTGCACGCATCTACAAGCCGGCGAAGTCCGCCATGCAATCGGGCATTGCCCGCACCAAAGACTGGGTGCTCGAGTTCGAGCCTCAGCTGCCGCGGACTATCGATCCGCTGATGGGCTGGACCGGCTCACAGGACCCTCGTCAGCAAGTGCAGCTCTCGTTCGATACCAAGGAGGAGGCCATCGCCTACGCTGAGCGCAACGGCATTCCCTACACGGTCCACGACCCGGAACCGCGCAAGCCCGTCCTCAAGTCCTACGCCGACAACTTCAGATACGGCCGCATCGGCGCCTGGACCCACTAACTCCACCACCCCCAAGACGCGGCCCGCCGCATCCGCTATCATGGGAGAAGAAGAGGTCCCGTAGCTCAGCCGGATAGAGCATCTGCCTTCTAAGCAGAGGGTCGCAGGTTCGAGTCCTGCCGGGATCGCCAATGAATCAGGGGGTTGTGGCGGCCAGTTTAGTCGTGGAGACTGGCCCCGGACTCCGTGCCTACGAGCCTAGCCGCCTGCGTGGCCCGCGCCGACGCGTGTCGGTCGGGCGGTCTCCACTGACATCTAAAGTCCTACGCCCGTCAGATTGCCTGGTCCGTGCAGGCATGCCGAATTGGCAGTGGCGCAAAGCGCGACGACACGCTTTGCTATGGCGCGTGAACGCAGGCGGGACATGGGAAACACCGAACAGATTGGTCATCCCGGCAAATTCGGGGAAGCAAGGCGTGTCGTTATTGCGGCTATCCTGCTCATGCTGCTTGCCGGGATGATGGCCTCGTTGCTGCATGTGGGGGTCCGGGTGGTGAGCCCGGAGGTGCCGACCATCCAGATCGTCCTGCTGCGGTCCGTGTTCACGATCCTGGTCACGTTTCCCCTGCTGTTCCGGAAAGGCAAGCTCGCCTGGCGCAGCAACCGTCTGGACCTGCAGGCGATGCGGGGCATCGTGGGCGTGTGCTCCATGACGGCGTGGTACTATGCGCTGTCCGTGCTGCCCCTGGCCGATGCCGGTGCGCTGAGCTTCACAACGGCGATCTTCGTGTCGCTCGGTGCGGGCCTCTACTTCGGCGAAAGCGTGGGCATTCGGCGCTGGAGCGCCGTCGCCGTGGGGCTGATCGGAACAGCGATCGTGCTGAAGCCGGGAGCCGGCGTGCTCTCCTGGGGCGCGGTGGCGGCGCTCGGGTCGAGCATCCTCTGGGCGGTCTCGCTGCTCATGGCCAAGAACCTGGCCAAGTACGACAGCAGTCTCACGATCACATTCTATCAGCCCCTGATGATCGCTCCCTTCGCGCTCCTGGGAACACTGCCCGTCTGGGTCTGGCCAAGCGCGGAAACCTGGTTCATTCTGTTCGGCATGGGCTTGGTGGCTGGGGTTGGCAACTATGCCTACGTGCATGCGCTGAGGATCGCTGATGCCAGCCTCTCGATGCCGGCCGATTATGTCCGCCTGCTGTGGATGGTCGGTTGGGGCTACTTGCTGTTTGCCGAGATTCCAGCCATTTCGACATGGGTTGGCGCCGCTTTGATCATTGCTTCAACCGCATTCATTACCTGGCGGGAATCGCGCTTGCCATCGAAAGCCTAGCAACGCGGCGAGTGCCGCATTTTCGCGATTACTGATTGCCGATTAAGCAGTTTTCACGGCGCCTGAGCCGTGCAAACATCTTCAGCAGCCTCCGTCCGGCGGTAGCTGGCGGCACTTGCATCGCCAACAGACCTGGAGTTTCACCACGCATGGTCGAGTCTCGGCGCACTGCACCCCTCGAAACGATCCTTGAGCACCTGTCGCTGCGGCCTGTTGCGGGTTGCGAGGACCTGATCACCTTCCGCTCGAGCGGGCAGCTGACGCTTGGTGTCGAGATCGAGCTGCAACTCATTGATCGGACGACGCTGAATCTTGCGCCGCGCGCCGAGGACGTACTGGCGTGTGCCAGCGATCTGCCCAATCTCACCAAGGAGTTCTACCTCAGCACCGTCGAGATCAACTCGCGCAAGTGCGCCGACGTGCATGAGATCAGCTCCGATCTCGGCGTCATGCTGGAGCGGATCGACGAGATCGGTGACAAGCTCGGCATTTCATTCTCGACCACCGGATGCCACCCCTTCGCGCGGTATGCCGACTGCATCATCACGCCGACGCCTCGGTACAATGAGCTCATCGACCGCAACCAGTGGCTGACGCGGCGGATGACCGTCTACGGCATGCACGTCCATCTCGGCATGGGCAGCGGCGATGAGTGCATTCGCTTCAACAACTTCTTCCTGCACTTCCTGCCGCATCTGCTCGCGCTCTCGGCCAGCTCGCCGTTCTGGCAGGGTGAGGATACGGGGCTCGCCTCGTGCCGGCCGACCACATACGAGGCCTTGCCGACGGCCGGGCAGCCTTATGTGGTCCATTCCTGGCGCGAGTTCGGGCAGCTCTGCAGCACACTCAAGGCCTGCGATGCCATCCAGTCGCTGAAAGACTTGTGGTGGGATCTGCGCCCGAGCCCTGCGCTTGGCACTCTGGAAATCCGTATCTGCGATGGTCTGGCGAGTCTGTCGGAAACCCTTGCCGTCGTGGCGTTCGTGCACGCGCTGGCGCACTGGTTCCGCGACCATGCGAGCTGGCTTGAAAAGGTGCCGCCGCCGCCCCGCTGGCTGGCGCGCGAGAACAAGTGGCGGGCCGTGCGCTTCGGCCTCGACGCGAAGCTGGTGACGCACCTCGACGGCAGCGTGAAGCCACTTCGCGATGATGTCCTCGACTGGTGCGAGCGGATCGCCGGCAACGTCGCGGCGCTCGGCTACGAGCCTTACTTCGCGACGCTTCGCCAGATCCTGGCTAACGGCAACAGCTCGATGCGCCAGCGGGCGGCCTATGCGCAGACGGAGTCGCTGCAACAGGTTGTGCAGCAGAACATCGCGGAGTTCCGTGCGCGTGCGCCCTTGTGGCAGCGGGAAAGCGCATTAGAACGGTCGACGCGGTCGCAATTGGAGTTCTCACTGGATCGGACGTATGACGGGCCCTGACGCGAGCATGCTACTGGCGGGGATTTCGACCTGGGTCGAGATCGAAAGCCACACCGCCGACGTTGCTGGCGTCAATCGGCTCATGGATCGGGTGGCCACAGGCTTCCGCCAGGCGGGCGCGAAGGTCGAAAGGATTGCGGGCCAGGACGGCACGGCCGATCACCTGTCGATCGCCGCGCCGTGGGGCGGCGACGGCCCCGGTGTCCTCGTTCTCTGCCATCTCGATACGGTGCACCCGAAGGGCACGCTCGCGGCGTTCCCGTTCCGTGTCGATGGCGACCATGCCTATGGTCCCGGCATCTACGACATGAAGGGCGGCGCTTATCTCGCCTATGCGGCCTACCGGTCTCTGGCCGAGATGGGTGCGGTGACGCCGCTGCCAGTGCGTTTCCTCATCACCTCCGACGAGGAGATCGGCAGCCCGAGCTCGCGTGCCCTGATCGAGGCGCATGCCCGGAATGCCAAGTATGTCCTGGTCACCGAGCCCGCCCGCGATGGCGGCAAGGTTGTGACGGGGCGCAAGGGCGTGGCGCGCTTCGTCATCAATGTCGAAGGCCGTCCGGCGCACTCCGGCTCGCGGCATGCGGACGGGCGCAGCGCGATTCTCGAGATGGCGCGGCAGATCATCGATATCGAGGCGATGACGGACTATGCCCGCGGCATCACCGTCAACGTCGGACGCATCGAGGGCGGCACGGCGGCTAACACTGTGCCCGCCCATTGCTGGGCGACGATCGACGTGCGCGTCGAGTCCGTGGCCGATGCGGATGAGATCGTCGAGCGGCTGCGTTCGCTGAAACCGAAGAATCCCGATACGCGCGTCGTGGTCACAGGAGGCCTCAATCGCCCGCCGTTCGAACGGAACCCTGGCGTGGCGGCGCTCTATGAGCACGCGCGCGGCCTCGCCCGTGAGCTCGGATTCGACCTTGGCGACTGCTATACCGGCGGCGGCAGCGACGGGAACTTCACGGCTCACACCGTGCCTACTCTCGACGGTCTTGGGGTCGACGGCGCCGGCGCACACACCTTGGACGAGCACCTGCTGATATCATCGCTGGTGCCCCGAATGCTGCTGCTGCGCCGGTTGTTCGAGACGCTGCGGTAGGCTCTTTTCGGCAGTCTGCCCCCGTGATGCCCAGCTACAGGGTTTCCACGGCTGCCCGCTCGGCCTCGAATTGGACGGGCCGAGTGGATGTCAACACACGTTCGAAATGATTGATCGTGTATTCCAACCCTTTCTTCAGCCCGGTCTTAGGCTCCCAGCCCAGGTGTTGTCTGGCGGCCGCGATATCGGGCTTGCGCTGCCTGGGATCGTCCTGCGGAAGATCATGGTAGACGATTTTCGACTTTGCCCCCGTCATCTCGATAACGAGCTCGGCCAATTCGTTGATGGTGAATTCGCCGGGATTCCCCAGGTTGACCGGACCGGTCATCTCGGGTGGGCTCTCCATCAATCTGATAAAGCCGTCCACCATGTCATCGACGTAACAGAATGAGCGGGTTTGGCTCCCGTCTCCATAGATGGTCAGGGGATTGCCCAGCAGCGCCTGCGTCACGAAATTCGAGACGACACGGCCGTCATCAGGATGCATGCGCGGACCGTATGTATTGAAAATGCGCGCCACTTTGATTTCGACCCGATGCCGGCGATGGTAGTCGAAAAACAGCGTTTCGGCGCAACGTTTGCTTTCGTCATAGCAAGCTCTCGGACCAACCGGGTTGACGTTGCCCCAGTAGTCCTCCCGCTGCGGGTGCATCGTCGGGTCGCCGTAAACTTCTGACGTGGAGGCCTGTAAAACCCTGCACTGAAGGTTTTTGGCCAGCTCAAGCGCATTGATCGCGCCCAGAACGCTGGTTCTGGTCGTCTGTATCGGGTCGAGTTGGTAGTGCCTGGGAGAGGCTGGGCATGCCAGATTGTAGATCTCGTCAACCTGGAAAGTGAATGGGTGGGCAACGTCATGGTGGACGAGCTCGAATCTGGGATGCGCTACCAGGTGCTCGATATTGCGAAAGTGTCCGGTATCGAAACTGTCAAGACAGTAGATCCGATGCCCTTCGTTGAGCAGGCGTTCGCAGAGATGTGAGCCCAGGAAACCGGCCCCACCGGTGACCAGGATTGATTTGAGGCGAGCCATTGTGTCTCCGGAAAATGAACCTAAGGACTTCGTAATCATGCCTTTGCAAGCACAGTGCCCGCACTGAGCTGTCGTCCGTCGAAGGGCTTTGGTTCTTCGTCGGGAAGAAATGCCGAACGGCTCTGCTCCACCCAGCCCATCAGGTCTGCCAGCCCCTGCGAAACGCCGATCTCGGGAATCCATCCCAAGGTCTTGCGCAGCTTTCTTATGTCGCTGACGTAGATGCGCTGGTCTCCAGGGCGCCAGTCGTCCCACCGCAAGGAAATCGTCCTCTGCAGCCGCGCTTCCAGTGTGTCGATGAGATCGAGCAGTGAGATGGCCTGATCCGGCCCGCCGCCGATGTTGAATGCCTCGCCTGCCACTTTCTCTGGCGCCAGAATGGCGGCCTCGTAGGCTCTCACGAGATCATCGACGTGCAGGACATCTCGCACCTGCTTGCCGTCGCCGTAGATGGTGATGTCACGGCCAAGCAACGCGGCGATCGCAAACCATGCCACCCAGCCCTGATCCTCGACGCCGAACTGGCGCGGCCCATAAATGCAGGACTGACGGAACGAGGTTGCACGGAGGTTATATATCCTTGCAAAGTCAAGGACGTATTGGTCTGCCGCTCCCTTCGAGCAGCCATACGGAGACAGGAAATCGAGGGGCTCGCTTTCGTCGATACCCTGCGGGCGATCTGCGTAGGCATATCGATTGCCCCGGAGCGCGTAATCCGCATTGGCGACCTTGCCGTAGACCTTGTTGGTCGATGCGAAGATGAATACGGCCTCCGCGCAATAGCGGCGGACGGCATCGAGCATGTTGAAGGTTCCGAGGGCATTCACCGCAAAGTCGGTGCGCGGGTCGGCCACGGAGGTCGTAACAGCAACTTGCGCAGCCAGGTGAATGACGGCGTCGGGCCGGCTTTCCGCGATGACGCGGTCAACGGCAGATTTGTCGCGCACGTCCACCGGCTCGAAGTCGAAGGCCATGGTCTCGCGCAGCCACGCGAGGTTCTTGTCCGTTCCCTGCCTTGACAGATTGTCGAGAAGGGTCACGCGCCAGTTGCGCGTCCCGAAGTGCCGTGCCGCATTACAACCGATGAAACCTGCGCCACCGGTAATCAATACGCGCTTGGTCGCCATGACCTACCCCCAGCCTGAGTTCGCCTGCGCCGCGAAAAACTGCACGGCAAATGTCTTGCAAATGAACAATGAGCAAACTCATCTGGGTGGAACGGAGTTAATGAGCAAGTCTATACAAGCACTATATTCTCATTTCCAGAAATTGCCGTTGAAGGTGGGCAACATACGTTGCGAAACATGACTGACAGATGAACGCGCGATTTGCCTCGCAGGTCCGCACAACCTAGTGTGGCCCCCTGCGTTCCGGCGGTCTACGAAGAGGGGGAGATCTCCAATGAGGGTGCTCGTCACAGGTGGCGCCGGGTTCATCGGCACACATCTGACCAGCCGGTTGCTGGGGGAAGGCCATACAGTCACGGTGGTCGACAACGAGTTCAATGGCCTGCGCGGGAACGTTCCGAGCGCCGCCCAGTACGTGCATGCGGACGTCAGCCGGATGGCGGAGCTCGAGACCGCATTCGAAGGAGGGGTCGACGCCGTTTGCCACCTTGCGGGGCAAGTCTCGATCATCCGTTCGTTCAGCGACCCCGTCGCCGATCTTAGAACCAATGTCGAAGGTACGGTGAACATTCTGAAACTCTGCCTGAAGTACAAGGTTCCGCGGCTGCTCTATGCGAGCTCGATGACGGCCTACGGCAACTGCGATACAGTTCCCACTCCGGAAGAGGAGCCGTGCTGTCCGGACTCCTATTATGGGATCACGAAGTACGCCGCCGAGCGCTATGTGCATGGCACGGCAGAGCGGCCCGACCTCGAGTTTCCATTCTGCGTGACCTCGCTGCGGATGTTCAGCGTCTACGGACCAGGGCAGGCGCTGGACAACCCCTATCAGGGGGTCTTGGGAATTTTCATCGGGAAGATCTTGGCCGGCGAGCCGATTACGATTTTCGGCGACGGCGAGCAGACGCGGGATTTCGTCTACGTGGCCGACGTCGTCGATGGGTGGGTTCGGGCGCTGAGCAGCCCGTCGGTTTGCAACCAGATCATCAACCTGGGGAGTGGGCGTTCGCTGTCGATCAATGAGCTCGCCAAGCGTGCGATTGCGGCCTTCGGCTATGAGCCGGGAACTTATCCGATCATCCATGCGCCCCTGCGTCCAGGCGAGCAGAAGCGGGTGCAGGCAGATATCAGCCGCGCGCGCGCCCTGCTGGATTGGGAGCCGCGCACGAGCTTCGAGGCCGGGCTGGCCGAAACCGTGCGGCATGCCTGCGATACCGGCAGCACCGGGCCGGTCCGCGCGAGCTCACGTGGGGGGCGGTCATGAAGATCCTGCTCGTCATATCCGTCGATCCGTGGACGCGCAGTGTTCCCACGGTGCACAAATACGTGGAGGCGGGCCGAAAGCTCGGGCACGACATCGCTGTATTCGGTGATCCGAACCCGGAACTTCCAGGCTTGCCCTTCACGACAGATCTGAGCGGCGTTGATCTGGCTCTTTTTGCTCTGCAGGTGCCGACGGATTTTCCGGACATGCCGCACCTCGCGCACCTTCTCGACGGCATTCCCCGGGAGCGGCGATTGATCGTGGACCTTTGGGGCCGCTACAACGACACGATCCTCCTTGAGCATGACTTCAACCATCTCGAAAAGCTCGACGGGCATTTGGGATGGGAATGGGAGGAGGCAATCGAGGCCGTCTCGGACACGATACTTCAGCCAACGCTCACGCCATTGCGCGCCAACGTGCAGCCGTTCCTGTTTCACGGCTTCGATCCTCAATCGGTCGCCAGGAGTTATGCAACCGCGCAGGAGGCTGCAGCCGTGTGGCGCGCCAATCGGCCAGCCGAAAGGCCGTATGGGGTCATGTACGTCGGAAGCAACTGGCAGCGATGGGAGCAGGTTCGCCGGTTTCTCGAGCAGTACGGCCGCGTGCGGGGAGCGGTAGGGAAGGCCTGCCTGATCGGTTGGGATTGGTGGGAGCGGCCGGATTGGGCAATCGAAAAGGGAATATTGGGCATAGATACGAATCCGGAGCTTCTCGCAGAGTTAGAGGTCGAAGTACGTCACGGAGTCAGGTTCGACGAGGTGGTCGATCTGTTGGGGCAGGCGCGGTTTGCGCCGATTTTCCATCGGCCGCTGTTCAAGCACCTGGGCTTCGTGACAGTCAGGAGCTTCGAGACGTTTTATGCCGACTCATTGCCCGTCTTGATGCTGCCGCGGGACTTCGTGAGGTCGATCTATGGTGAAGCGGCACTGACACTCGTGCCGGGAGCGGACGTCGGCGAACACTTGCTGGATGCCTTGGAACGGCCGGAGCTTTATTGGGACGCGGTGTTGCAGACCCGCTCGCATCTGGCGCGCCATCACTCCTACGAACACCGGCTGCAGGAACTCGGCGAGCTGTTGGAAAAGGGTGTGCTGTCCAGAGAGCGTCGATGAGAATCCTGTTCGTAATGAAGCATCGCGGTAATGCGGGAAACACGCATGCCGTCGCCGATTACATGCGGGTGGCCAAAAAACATGGTCACGAGGTTGCGCTGTTCGGCCCGCCGCAGCCGTGGCTGCCGGATCTGCAGTTCTCGATGGATGTCGGTGCTTTTGACAAGGTCGCTTACCTGTTCGAGTCCGAGCTCTATCGCGTCAGCCGGCTGCACGAGGTCAGGCTTCTGGGCACCGTTCCGAGGGACAATCGGGTGGTGCTCGACATGGACGGAATGTACAATCCGCTCATTCTGCTTGATGGATATGATCGAAATCACGCGGGCGAGGCGGAGCGCCGGCAGTGGATCGAGCACTACCACGCGCTGTCGGATCGAGTCGTGAAGCCGACGATTGCTGCCCCAGACCAGCCGCATGTCACTCCGCTACCCTTTTATGGCTATGACCCGGCACTGCAACTCGACAGTGCTGCAGCGCCGGAAAAGACTTACGATATCCTTCACGTCGGCCATAACTGGTGGCGGTGGAAGGAGATCGCGGAGAAGGTGTTACCGGCGCTTGGGGGAATCCGGGATGAGATCGGCAGAATCGGTTTCGTAGGCCTGTGGTGGGACGAGCCGCCGGCCGAAGGGCCCGACGCCGGGCCGCCGGAAGCGTTTCAGTCGGACCCTGAATTGTTTCGGAAGCTTCGGATCGAGACCAGATCGGCCGTGATGTTCGATGAGGTGATTCGGACGATGAGCACGGCCCGGATCAACATTTTCACTCAGCGTCCGATTCTGCACCACCTTCGGCACCTGACGCTCAAGTATTTCGAGATCTTCTATGCCGACACCATTCCTCTGCTGATGCTCGATCCAGATCACGCGGCAGCGGTCTACGGGCCGGCAGCCCGTGAGCTGGTTCTGTCCGGCGACACAGGCGCGAAAATTCTCGATGCGCTGAAACGGCCGGATTGCTACCGCGGCGTGGTTGAAGATGTGCGCCGCCATCTTTCGACTCACCACTCCTATGATACGCGGCTCGAGGAGCTGATCGCATTTCTGCAGAAATAGGTCCGTCGCAAGCCGTAGCGAGGCGCGCAATGAAACTGGTGTTTGTCTATTGGGGGTATGAGAACGCCGGTAGCATGCTGGATCTCAAAGGCTATGCGCGCGCCGCTCGCGCCATGGGGCATGAGGTCAAGATCTACGGGCCACCCAATACGGCGTTCGGACTCGACTATTCCCAGAACCTTGATGGTGCCGACGCCATCATTTTCGTTTTCGAGTGGACCACATGGCTTCAATTCGGTGACAGGCTGGATTGGGCCAGGTTACTTGGCGCCGTGCCGAGGGAGCGCCGCATCGTCATCGACTGCGACGGCGCTTACAACGACCCGATCGAATTCGCAGGCGATTACAATCATCGCACGGCAGAATCGGGTCGTGAATGGATCGAAGTCTGCGATAGCCTCGCCGACAAGATCTTCCAGCCGACCTTGCGCCCGCGGCGGCCGAACGTCCGCAGCTTTCTGTTTCACATTTATGATCCGACCTGGGAATCCCCGCTGGACTTTTCCAACAAGGAGTTCAGCATGATCTATGTCGGTCATACCAAGTTCCGCTGGCACGGCATGTCACGCGTTCTGCAGGCCCTGGAGCCTATACGCGACGAGGTTGGGCGCGTTGCCCTTGTCGGCGAAGGCTGGGATGCCCCTCTGGAGTGGACCAGCTGGCTTGAAATCAAAGACAATTACTACGTCGATCGGGACTATCTCCAGAAGCTCAGGATCGAGGCCTGCCCCCCAGTCCCCTATCGCGATGTCCCCGCCACGATGCGCCGCGCGGTTTTCAATCCGGTGGTTTACCGTCCGTTGTTCGAGTATCTCGGAATGGTGACGTGCCGAACCTTCGAGACCCCAGCTGCGGGGACGATCCCGCTCTTCGTGCTCGATCGCGATTACGTTCGCGAGATCTATGGAGAGGACGCTGCAGAGCTCGTTCTTGGGGGCGAAAAATCACACGAAAAGATCCTGGATGTGCTGGCGCGTCCCGAGCATTACGCCGAAATCGTCCAAGGAATCCGGAATGAGTTCGGCCGCCTCCACAGCCCCGAAGCGAGACTCCGTCAGTTGATCGGATTTATCGAGGAATGAGTGATTGGGCGCGGGATCAGCCGCTGACGACGATTTCCGGTGGTGGCCCCGGCCGGCGGCGCATGCAACTGCGCTACGGGTTCAATGAAGTCTACGGCTGGTGGCATCTCTCGCAGGGTGACGGCCGCGAAGAGATCCGCCGTCGTCTGAGGCTCATGGGCACGCAAGTCATCCGGCTGTTCGTTTTCGACCAGCCTGTGCCGGATCCGGTCGCTGATTGGACCTCCTTCGCCGCAACCCTGCAGGCCGTACTGGATGCCGGCGCCCGGCCCATGGTGACCTTCGCGAAGTTTCATCCGCCGTTCGACGATCCGATAGGGATCAAGACGTTTGTTGCCAGATCCACCGAAGTGGTATGGAGCTGCCTGGAGCATTGGGGCGGAGAAACCGTCAAGGACTGGTATTGGTGTGTCTGGAATGAGCCGAACAATCTGATCATCGGCGGCGATATTCCATTTGAGCAGTACCGGCGCGTTTACGAAGAGCTCGCCGCAGCCATTCTTGACCTGCTGGAGCCGCACTTGGGTGGCCAGAAGGCCCGCATTGGCGGACCGGCGATCGATGGCACGCATCGTGCCTATTGGATGGACTGGATCGCGCGGCTCGTCACGGAAATCGACGACAAGTATGTTGGCTTCGTCTCGTGGCACCAGTATGGGGACTGGCGCCCGGCCGTGCCCAGTGCGAGTCTCGACCTCGAAATGTGGGGGGCACCGGACCCGCCACATGGTGCTGCATTCGAGGCCCTGCTGATGGCGCAGACGCCGAGCTATGAATCCCGGGCCCGCGGTGTTGCGCGCCTGTTGAACGGCCGGGATATCCTCAATTTCTGTGGTGAGCTGAATACCATCGCACACCATGAAAACTATTACACGCTCGGTCTCAATCAAAATGTGTTCGGGGCAGCCTATTATGCGTCTGCTCTCATCCACCTTCTGCGCGGCGGGGCCGAGCTGGAAATGCGCTGGACGGCGGTGGCTCATGACGAAGCTTACGGACTGATGACCAGAACGGGCGAGCTCATGGCCGCAGGCCTCGGCAAACAGCTCTTTGCGCAGCATGTGCGCTACGGGGATTGGGTGCGGTTCCCTCAGCAGTGCCCGGAACATCCGGAAATCGATTCAGTTATTGCGTGGGATGACGGCGGCCGGATGAGCGGTGTCTTCGTCAATACGTCTCCTGGCCATGTCCGCTTGCGGGTTTCCGATTGGGACGAGGGGCTCGGAGCTTGTGGAACGCTCTTGAAGCTGGATACTGGCGCCGGGGCTCGCGTCCAACGCGCGCCTTTCGACGGGCACATCCAGTTCAACGGATACGGCATCGCCGTGGTGACCAACGCGACGGATGCGGTGGTCGATTGACTCTCTTACCGGGTAAAAAGATCAGATCGGCTGTTCCGCGCGATCAATCGCGAGGCGTTTGGATCTGACGAGATGGGGATCAGGAGGCGCAATGGATAAGGCATTCGGTTGGATCGGGGAGATCTTTCAGACGCTGCTGCGGCTTATTCCCTGGCTGGTCATCGTCCCGGCGACGCACGGCGGCGTGGCATTCGTGCATGGGCACCGGATCAAGGAGTGGAAGCCCGGGCTGCACCTGTACTGGCCAGTGGTGACGACCTACAAGCTGATTGCAACCGTGCGCCAGACCCAGATGATCAAGTCCAAGGTCGTCATGACCAAGGATCTGCAGACCGTGATCGTCGGCGCCCTTGTGACGTATTACATCGACGAAGTGGTGCACGCGCTGGCGAAAGTCGCCGACCTTCCGTCGGACATCATGGAACGATCCATGGAAGCGATCCTCGCCGAGGTTGGCGAGAACACGTTGGAGGACATTCAGCGCGATCGCGTGGCATTCAATAGAGCCTTGACCGAACGGGTCGGCCAGGCGCTGAACGGCTACGGTGTTCAGATCCTGCAAGCGCAGCTCACCGAATTTGCTCCCTGCCGTGCCTTTGCCATCAATGGCCACGCGGCAGTTGGCCAGTACTCGCTATGGACGGGGTTCTGACTATCCACCTCTCCCGTGGGACCGGGCGAAAATCCCACAGCCCATGGGGGACATCAGGGCTTCAGGAATTGCCGAAGCAGGTCGCGCGCTTTCGGCTTTTTTCTGTCGCTGTCGCCGTCGTCTCCACCGAGCAGGCTGTCCAGGGCCTCTTCCAGATTTTTGCCCTTGAGCTGTTTTCCGATTTCCTTGACGGCCTCGACCACATCGCCGGGGTTCTTCAGGACGGCGTCGAGATCAGCGGCATACGTGGGGTGATCCCAGGAACCGGTGATCCGGATCGGCACCTCGAGGCCGGCTGGCGATTCATCGCCGCTTCGCCGGGTGGTTACCAGCATCGGGCGAATGGTGTAGTCGAGTGTGCGGTGCGGGAGGTCGGCCGTTCCTGAGCCGGTCACATCCACGAGCTCGCTATCCAGCTGCAGATCCCGGTTGGTCGCAATTCCATCCTGGATGGAGAACGAAGCGGTCAGCGCGCTGAACCTCGTCCGGTCTGCTGCATTGCGTTCGAGCCGGGGAATGCGGCCCTGCTGCAGCGAATCGATGATGCCGGGAATGTCGACTCCGACCAGCGCGCCGTCGCGGAACGCGAATTCCGCCTTCCCGTCGAGCGTCTCGACGATCTCCCGCTCGGTGCGGCCGTCACCGGTGATGGTGAGGGTGATCTCGCCCTTGCCGTCGACCCAGTCGAATTCAGCCGCGTCTCTCAGCAGGTCGAATGTGGAGACGTTCTCAACCTGCAGCTCTGCTTTAAGGGCGGCTGCCGAACCGGATGTATCAAGCCGAACCGTTCCGCGCCCTGCCCCGCCATAAAGCTGCATCTCATCGATGCTCACATCGATGCTACGGTCGGCAAGCGTCGCGGTGATCCGTGTGACGCCGGCCTCCACGTCTCTGTAGATAAGCCGGTCGATCAGCAGCTTCACGTCCGCATCGACGATGTCGAGCTTGTTCAGCTCGAACGGAACATCGCTCCAGCCGTGGCGGGCAATGAAGCCGCGGACCTGCGGCTTGTCGGTCTGCGTGCCTCGCAGCAGGTCGTCGATACTGCGAGGCTCACCCTGGTCGCCGGTCGTGGCCCGGCCGTCGCCCGCATCGCTTGCGGGTTTGCCCGTTGGAGTGATCCAGTAGCCGAGATCGAGCTGGCTGACTTGCAGATCGGCGCTCAGGCGTGGGCGGATGCCGGATCTGGTTTCGAGGACCGCAAGCCCTTTGATCGTGGTACTGCCGATTTGCGCATCGGCCTCGGTGAGCGAGACCGAAGCCGGGGTGGTTTCCAGTTTGCCTGACAGCGCAACCGGTCCGTCTTCCGCTCCTTCGAGCACCGAGGCGTCGAACCAGGAAGCGAGTGCCTGAAGTGATCCAGACTGAACTGTCAGCGTGCCGGCAAGCCGGGTGGCGGGTGAGAGCGCAATCGTGCCTTCGTAGTTCGCCTCGAGCGGCTGGCCGATCAGGTGTAGGGCAAGCTCAGATGGCGAACCGTCCAGCAGTGTCGAGATCGAATTCAGACTGCCACGGAATTCGAGCTGCTGATCCCGAAGCGTAAGATCGCCCGTCGCCTCGAGCCGGCTATCCAGTGACGAGACGCCGATCTCGAGATCCAGGCTGCTGATCTCCTCCTCAATCTCCCGCTTCTCGTTGACATAGGTGACCGTGCCGTCCTCGATCAGGACATTCGCAACTGGCAGCTTTCTCAGGTCGGCAGCGAGGTCGGATCCCTTGGCGCCGCCACCCGCTCCTCTTTGCGTGCCGGCCTTTCTGTTCGGCCGGTCGAAGGTCCAGCTCCGGCGGCCGTCGGCGTCGACGCGGAGATTGAGCGCGGGGCGCTTCAGCACAAGTCGCTCGACTAGCAGCTCACCCCTGATCAGCGACCAGAACGGGATGCGGACATCGATCTCGGCGACGCGGGCCATCGGCTCGCCGGCCATCTCCGGAGGCGAGGACAGCGAGACGTCATGCAGTCTGACGCCGAGGCCGTTCAAGACGCTGAGGGAGCTTCCGCCGGCCACCGAGAGATCGCGACCTGTGCGTTGCCGGACCTCCTGCACGACCCGATCGCGAATGAGATCCGTCGGCGTGGCAATGAAGAGAAACGTGGCGCTGGCGACGGCAAGCGCAGCTATGCTCACCGCAGCCCAAAGCAGGGCCGCGTGAAGCGGTGTCGAACGCCGCGCTTGCCGGGGCCTGCGCGAGACCCGGGCCGCTGACGGGTGCCGCTGGCCAGGTCCGGAGTGTGGTGGCCGAGATCGTGGCATTGCGTGAGCTTCAGCCTCTTTGTGCACGATCGCCAATCGGCATAGCTTTCGCACGCAATTGTGTCATCACCGAATGAAGGTTATCGACTGCTATCCCCGGGGCTGGTCTGCCCCGGAGGATGCGAGGAGATATTTCCGGAATGCAGGACAAGCCGCAGGGCGCAGCCGCCAGAAGCGGTATTGCGCAGCTCTGGCCCACGCGCGCGGGCAACGCGTGGGCTTATGCACTGCGGATCGGGTTGGGGTATCTGGTGGGTGGCATCGGTGCGCTCATATTCCTGATGCTCGCGCTGCCATTGCCCTGGTTTCTTGGCGCACTGACGTTCTGTCTCATCACGTCTGTTCTCGGTGCGCCGCTCGAACGGCCGCGGATGATGTCGGTGCCGGTCCGCATGGTGCTCGGCGTTGCCATTGGTGCGGCGTTCTCCCCTGCCCTGCTGGGAATGCTTGGCGGCATGGCCGGAAGCCTGCTGCTGCTCGTGCCGTTCATGCTCCTCATCATGGCGGCCGGGATGGCGTTCTTCTCGCGTCTTGCCGGATTTGACAGGTCAACCGCCTTCTTCTGTGCGGTGCCGGGCGGCTTGACGGACATGGTCACCATGGCGGCAGACGCGGGGGCAAACGCACGCGCCGTCACTCTGGTGCAGGCGACCCGCATTCTGATGATCGTAGCGCTTCTGCCGTTCTGGCTTCAGGTGAGCGGACATCAGGGTATCGGCGGAGCCACGGCTCCCGGGGGTCACCTGACGGATTTTTCTGTCGTGGACGCAGTTATTCTCGTGGGGCTCGGCTGGGTGGGGTGGCTGCTGGCGCGGAGAGTCGGGCTCGCAGGGGCACCTCTGGTCGGTCCCATGATTCTGAGCGGCATAGCCCACGCTAGTGGACTGACGTCTGCGAAAGTCCCGGTCGAGGTCATGGTCTTTGCGCAGGTGACACTTGGCATCATGCTTGGCGCCCAGTTTCGTGGAGTCACCTGGAAAGAGTTTTCAACCACGATGGTGTGGGGAATTGCTTTCTCGTTGATCCTGGTGGTGCTGACGGGGCTCGTCGCCGTGGGCGTTTCGCGACTGACCGGGTTCGACAGCACCAGCGTGCTGCTCGCATACGCGCCCGGCGGTCAGACGGAACTCAACCTGCTCGCCTATATCCTCGGGCTCGATGTCGCCTATACGGCGCTCCACCACCTGGTGCGGCTTGCGATTGTCATTCTGGGTGCGCAGCTCGTCTTCGCAGCCAACAGAGACTGGCGTGAACGCCTTCCGTGAGATCATGCACCGGCGCTGCTCAGTGCTGAATTGCGGTCTTCGGAGCCTGCTCGTCAGTCGTCGTCCTCATGCTTGTCCTTGGCGACGGACGAGACCTGGCGGGCAATGTAGAACTGCTCGCCCATCAGCTCGATCAGGTCGAACTGCTCCTCGATGAAGTCGATGTGCTCTTCCTCATCCTTCAGGATCGCGACAAACAGCTCGAATGTGCCGCTGTCGCCCGCCGCCTGGCACTCCCGGGAGGCCTTGTCGTAATATGCCCGGGCGTCGAGCTCCATCTTGTGCTGCGTTTCGAAGATCTGACGGACGTTCTCGGGCTTCGTGACCTCGTCGAGGTCGCGCACGTTCGGATCGCCTTCGAGGAACATCATGCGCTCGATGAACCGGCTGGCGTGCCCGCGCTCTTCGTCGATCTCCTCGAACATGCGGTCCGCGAGCCGATCGATGCCCCAATGCGAGAGCTGATGGGCCTGCAGGAGATACTGGTTGACGGTGGTCAGCTCCATCGTGATCGCCCGCTGAAGATGCTTGAGCGAGACCTCGGGACCTTTCATCGGCGCATTCTCCTGAAGGGGTGAGGTTGGCTGACGCGCGCAGGTCCGCGCGAAACGTGCAACGTCGACCGACGCGGAACGCATGCCGAGCCGATGCGGTTCCCCGAACCAGGAGAGAGCTCGTGTGCCGGTGAGCTGCAAAGATGCCCAAGGATCGCAACGGGCAGTCGGCGGCCTTCGCCGCGAGGTCAGTTGCCGCCGGATGTGTTCCCGAGGTCTTTGGGGTCGAGGTCAGGCGAGGCGGTGAGCTTCGCAATCAACGCATCTATTTCAGGCTGACCCATTCCCGCGACCCGCCGCTCCAGCAGTGACATAAGGTAAGCGCGTGAGGCGACCAGGACCTTCTGGCTGAGCTCTTCCGGCGTGCGTTCGAAGCTGAACCGGCTGGCATCCTCCTGTAGCCCGGGAGGCGCCGACCGGCCCGGATTGCGCGTCATGCGCGGCTCGGTATCCCGCGCCGCCATGGGCGAGGGCAGCCCTGCCGCAACATCTCCGCCACTGACGAGAATATCGACAGGGAGGTTCAGCACTTCCGCCATTTTGGCGAGCATGGCCACGCTGGGCTCCACCTCGCCCCGCTCCCAGCGGGTGTAGCGGTTCTCGTCGATCTCCAGCGCCTGCGCAAAGGCGCGCGCCGTCCGGAAGCCGCGCAGCACCCGAAGCTGCTTCAGCCGAATGGCAAACGCAGTCGAGCCCTGGCGATCCAACGACTGCTTGCGACCGCTTTCCGCCTTCTCATCCATGATGCGAGAGTCGCGGAATCGACTGCAGAAATCACGGGAAATTATTAAAGACAATTAACGGGAAAGGTAGGCGAACATACATTTTTGTAGAATTTTGGGCGGGAGTGCACCCGCCCGTTCTCACCAAAGAGGCGACGTTCGAGTGCTGATCTCGCCTAGGCACTGCCGATGAGTATGCCCGCCGCGAAAACGATGAGCCCGCCGAGGACCACCTCGAATGCCGCCTGCAGGAACTTCGTGTCCATGTAGCGGGCCCTTATCCAGGCAATGGCCCAGAGCTCGACGAGCACCACGGCGATGGCCAGCGTCGTAGCCGTCCAGAAGTCCTGGATGAGGTAAGGGAGCGTATGTCCGACGCCGCCGAGCGTGGTCATGATGCCGGTGATGGTTCCGCGGATCCAGGGCCGTCCGCGGCCCGTCATGGAGCCATCGTCCGAAAGTGCTTCGGCAAAGCCCATCGAGATGCCGGCGCCGACCGAGGCGGCCATGCCGACCAGGAAAGTTTCCCACGTGTTCTGGGTCGCGAAGGCGGCTGCAAAGAGGGGCGCCAGCGTGGAGACGGAGCCGTCCATCAGCCCCGCGAGCCCGGGCTGGACCACCTGCAGCACGAACATGCGCCGTTGCGCCTCGGCCTCCTCCGCCCTGGCGTCGGCCGTCAGATGGGTTTCGCCGAGTTGCTGGGCGAGGGAGATGTGGTCCCGCTCGGCCGCGGCGAGGTCACCGAGCAGCTTGCGCATGGACGCATCCGAGGTCCGTTCCAGCGCTTTTTCATAGAAGCGCCGCGTCTCGTACTCGATTGCTTCGGCCTGGGCACGCACCTTGTCGAGCCCCAGCGGCCTGACGAGCCAGATCGGCTGATGCCTGATGAAACCCTTCACATCCTGGCTGCGGATGAGGGGGATGTGCTCGCCGAACCTCTCGCGGAACAGATCGATGAGCCAGCGGCGGTGGAGATCCTCTTCTTCGGCCATCTCCTTGAACACCCTGGCTGACGCCGGGAAGTTGTCTGCCAGCGCATGGGCGTACTCGTCGTAAATGCGCCCGTGCTCCTCCTCGAGCGAAATGGCGAGGGCGAGGATTTCCTTTTCACTCAGCTCGGCGAACGTTCTCAAGCGGACCTCCTCGCGGATGAAGCGGCAACTCAAAATTAGAATGATTCCAAATAACATGCCTCTTTCGCTCTGTCATCAGCAGCGCCGGGGAGGTTGACGGCAGGCGATGCTTGCGGCTGATGCAGCCCATGCGTTTCGATGCCCCGCTTCCGATCGATGCCGTGCTGGACGAGCTTGCGCAGGCGCTGCGTCTTAAAAATGCTGCCGTGCTGGTCGCACCTCCTGGTGCAGGCAAGACCACGCGTGTGCCGCTCGCGATTGCCGGGGAGGACTGGCTTGGGGGCCGGAAAATCCTTGTTCTCGAACCGCGGCGGCTGGCGGCGCGCGCCGCGGCGGAGCGGATGGCGCGGTCGTTGGGTGAGACTGTGGGGGAAACGGTCGGGCTGCGCGCCCGGCTCAGCTCCCGCGTGGGCCCGCGCACCCGTATCGAGGTCATCACCGAAGGCGTGTTCACCCGGATGGTCCTCGACGACCCCGCGCTCGAGGAAGTCGGCGCAGTCCTGTTCGACGAGTTTCACGAGCGGTCGCTGGATGCCGATCTCGGGCTGGCGCTGGCGCTCGATGCAAAGAATGCGCTGCGGGAGGAT
>JAWLCO010000008.1:0-63921 GCA_041687075.1 Hyphomicrobiaceae bacterium
TGTAACCCCTCACCCGGCCCTTCGGGCCGACCTCTCCCCATGGGAGAGGTAAAGGGAGTGCCTGCTGCCACCGGCTCCACCTCAGTCGGAATGATTCAAAGCGTCGCAGCTTGCTCCGTGAGGCCCGCCGAGCGGCCGGTCGAAAGTATTCCCTACCGCGTCTGGCTCGAAGTTGCGCTCGCTTGCGATCGCCGTTTGCCCCAGCTCAGAACCGGCAGCAGCAGCGTAATGATCACGGCGGCCATGATGGTGCCTGAGATGGGCCGCGTGAAGAAAACGGTCCAGTCGTTGCCGAAGCTGATCATGGTGTTCATGAACGCTTCCTCGGCAATCGGCCCCAAAATCACGCCCAGCACCATTGGCGCAACCGGAAATCGGAAGCGCTCGAGCAGGTAGCCGATCACGCCGAACCCCAGCATCAGCCAGAGATCCGTCAGGCTGTTGCGGATCGACATGGCGCCGATGAAGCACATCAGCATCACGAAGGCCGAAACGATCGCCTCCGGGAAGTCGAGCACCTTCACGAGCATGCGGATGAAATAGAATCCGAGCACGCACATCAGCGCGATGCCGAGAAAGACCGAAGCGAAAATCGTATAGACCATGCCGGAGGACGTGAGCAGGATCTGCGGCCCTGGCTGCACGCCTTGCAGCATGAACGCGCCGAGCATCACCGCCGTCGCACCGCTGCCCGGAATGCCGAGCGCCAGCAGCGGCACCAGCGCGCCGCCAACGGAAGCGGTCGAAGCGCTCTGCGGAGCGACAATCCCTTCGGGAACGCCGGTGCCCATCTCCTTGCGGCGCTTTCCGTACTGCGCCTCGACACCGTAGGAGACGAAAGACGCGATCGTCGCACCGGCCCCCGGCACCAGGCCGATGACGTTGCCGAGGATGCTGGAGCGCAGGAACATCCAGCGGAGGGCGAAAAGCTCGCGGAAGGACGGGAGTCTGGTCGAGGTCTGCTCCATCTTATCGACGGGCTTTGACGAGAACCCCTGCTCGAGCCGGCTCAGCACTTCTCCGACGCCATAGGCGCCCACCATCACCACCAGGAACTCGATGCCGTCCGCCAGGATCGGCAATCCGAACGTGAAGCGGTGGCTGCCGTAGATGACATCCGTTCCGACACTTGCAATCAGCAGTCCTATGGCCAGTGACAGAAAGGCATTCGGCAGCGATCCGCGGCCGAGCGCAATGACGCTCGCGAGACCGAACAGGACGATGGCGAAGTATTCCGGCGTCGAAAACCTGAGAGCGAACATCGCGACCGGCTGCGTGAGCAGCACCATGACGATCGCCGAAATGAACCCGCCGCCGAGTGCAGCCATGAGGGTCCAGCCGAGCGCATCGGCCGCCCGGCCCTTTTGCGCCATTGTGTACCCGTCCCACAGAATGGGTACGTCCAGAGGCTCGCCGGGAATTCGGAACAGAATGGCCGTAAACGCGCCCCCGTAGGTGCCCGAGACGTACATGGCCGTCAGCAGCACGATCGCTGCCGTGATGTCCATCTGGTATGTGAACGGCAGCACAAGGATGACGCCCATCACCAGCGTCAGGCCCGGCAGCACGCCTACCAGCAGCCCGACGACGATGCCGAGCACGAGCATGAGCATGTTGGCTGGTGTCAGGCAGTTGATGAAACCGGCACCGAGCTGGGTCAGAACTTCGATCATTTGCTATGTCCTCGGGCGCGGCTACCTGACCAGCATCAGATCCATGACGAATTGCGTGACCTGGTCAAATGGCGGCACGCCTCTGGGCAGCGAGACATAAACGACCTTCAGGAAAATGAAGGCGAAGAGCAGCATTCCGATCGTGCTCGAAGCCCATATCGCGAGGTGATTGCGAATTCCCCCGAGATACATGAACAGAATCAGAAACGCGTAGGAGGCAAGCAGAAATCCGAGAGCCGGTACGAGGACGGCGTAAGCCAGAACCAAAGCAAGCCCGCCAAGCAGCATGTAAATGCCGAAACCCGCATTGGCCTGCCCTTCTTCTCCGTCGAAATCGTCGCCTTCGAGATGCTCGGCAATGCCCTGCACTCTGCCCTCCGCCGATCCGACGACGATCAGCCGGACGATTTCATAGAGGCAGACGATTGCGATGACCGCTAAGGCAAGGCGTGGCCAGAAATCGGGCCCGAGCTGTCCCGGGCGGGCAGGATAATTGATGTTGCCTGCCACGTGATAAAGAACACCCGCGATGGCCAACCCCACGAGATAGGGGAGCGCGGCCTTGAGACGCTGCGCCATGATCGAAAATCCGTTCAAGGGAAACTTGCCAAGCAGTCATTGCGCTCTCGGGCGCGACCGCTTCGTGGCCGCGCCCGCTGCCGGAGGGCAGCGGGCGAACGAACCACCTCGGGACCGATCAGGACTTCGCGCCTGCGAGCTCTTTCATTTCCTCGAGCTGCTTCTTGATGAACTCACCCGCTTTCGACGCATCAATGAAGCTGTTCGGATCGGCAAACTGGTCCGCCAGAAACTTCTTGAACTCGTCAGTTGCCGCAGCCTTCGACAGCGCCGCAGAGAGAGCCTCCACCCGCTCCTGCGGCGTGCCTGAGCGAACGACGATCGAGCGGAACTGCGGCAGGGCGACTTCGTAGCCAAGCTCGTAGGAGCTCGGAGTATCCGGGAAATCCGGATGGCGCTTCTCGCCAAAAATCATCAGCGGGCGCATCTGCTTGCTTTTCAGGAATTGCCCGACATCGCCCGCCTGCTCATAAAGCGCGTCGGCATGGCCGCCCAGAATCGAGACGTAGCGCTCGCTGGGCTTTGAGAACGGCACCTGGACGACCTTGATGCCTTTGCCTTCGAGATAGCGCAGCGTGTAGTCATCGACGCTGCCGAAGCCGAGCGTGGCCACTTTCAGCGTTCCAGGCTTCTCCTTGGCTTCCTTCTCGAAATCAGCCCAGGTCTTGAAGCGGCTGTTGTCGGCCACGAAGATAAATGACGGCCCTTGGATCATCACCGAAACCGGCGTGATATCGTCGATGCTCCAGCGCGGTTCGGGACCTGCCAGCAATGCGTGGCTGTCAGCAATGTAGATGGCCATGGAATAGCCATCGGCGGGCGCTGCCAACAGCTTCGACATGCCGGTACCGCCCGTCGCGCCTGGCACGTTGACGACGGGAATTGACGTGCCGATCTCAGGCTCGAGCAGCTTGCCCGTCAGCCTCGCCAGCTGATCGGCACCGCCACCGGGCCCCCATGGCACAACGAACTCGATGGGTCGTGAGGGGTATTTGTCCTGCGCGAAAGCGAGCGATGGTGCGACTGCGATTCCGCATGCCGCCACACCGACAGCAAACGTCAAGGCTCCAGCCCAGTTTCTCATTTGTCGTCTCCTCCAGCCAAGGCCGGCGCAGTCTGCGGGCAGCGCTGGCCCCGCAGCTCCGGCAAATCGGACATCCCCAACGAAAGGATGCACACTTTCTTGTCCACTCGTCCGCCGCATGCCAGCCGCGCGGCGGGAGCTTTTCAGTTCGCCGAGAGCGAACGCGCTGTCTGCTATCAGTCGCACGTGGCGCAACAATGTCAACGCTTCCATGCCAAGAGTGCCAAAATGGAGTTTGATTCGGAATTTCCGGCTCGAAAACCACCCAGTAATTGCGGATAGCCCGGCGCATTCAGCCTCGGCGCGCACAGGGTGGCATACGTCCTGATTTCACAGCACGGAACCACTCGCCTGACCGCCGCGTTCCCGGCTCGTGTTTCGCTGGTGAGATTTTCAGGGAGCGAAACAGGCGAAATTTATGAGAGAGGCGGCATGAAAGGCGTTATCCTGTGGCTCTTCGGCGTGCCGGTCTCAGTCATCGTGCTCCTGTATCTCTTCGGCGTCCTCTGACGCGGCAGCTCTGCCGCATCTCATCGCCTGCCGTGCCGAAAGAGCGCGTCCCGACGCATCCGAGCGGATGGAACGATCGGGCCTTCAGTCCGTTGGTCAAGCGGATGGACAAAAGGGAAACAAAGCGCATGTCAGTGACGACAACGACCTTGGCCGAAGGCGCCGGGACGTCTGCCGAGACATTTGCAGAACACGAGCCGGGAAAACAGGTCGTCGAGACACCTGTGACTCCGGTCAAACAGACGCCGCAGCCTGCGGGAACCGAGAAAAAATCGAAGACGATGAAACAGGACGGCAAGGCCCTGCGCTGGTACGAGGGCTATCGCGCCGGATATTTCTGCTGATCCCTGCCTCCCGGGGAGGCTTGATGGAACGGTCAGGGTGACGCAGCGAGCGCATCGCGCAGCATGACGGCGACGTGGCGCGCCTCACGGTCCGAACCGTCCTTGATCTGGTGTCGGCAGGAGAAGCCGTCTGCAGCGACAATGCAGTCGGCTTCTGCCTTGCGGACCGCAGGCAGCAGCGACAGCTCACCCATGGCCTTCGAGACCTCGTAGGTCTCGGCAGCATAGCCGAAGGCTCCCGCCATGCCGCAACAGCTCGACTCGACCAATTCGACCGTCAGCCCCTCCACCTGAGACAGCACCTTGCTGACTGCCGGCATGGCGCCAAATGACTTCTGGTGGCAGTGCCCGTGCAGCAGCACGCGTCCCGAAGACCGGGCGATCGGGCCGGTGAGGCGCCCGGCGTCGATTTCGCGCGCGAGGAACTCTTCGAAGAGCCAGGCGTGCTCGGCTGCTTTGGCGGACTGCTCTCCAGGCAAAAGCGCAGGGATTTCGTCCCGGAGCGTCAGCAGGCACGAGGGCTCGAGCCCCACAATCGGAACGCCGCGCTCGGCAACGGGCTTCACTGCCGCGAGCAACCTTTGTGCCTCGGCGCGAGCTTCATCGACGAGGCCGGCCGAGAGGAATGTTCGCCCGCAGCAGACAGGCCTTCCGCCGCCGACGGGCTCCAGCACGTGCACCCGGTAGCCAAGCCGCTCCAGCACTTCGACGGCAGCGTAGAGGTTGTCAGGCTCGAAGTAGCGATTGAACGTATCGGCGAACAGCGCCACCTCGCCTCGATCCTGCGGCTGCGCGTCGCGTCGCACGCGGGATGCGGAAAACGGCCGTGTCGTCCAGCGGGGCAGCTTCCGCCTGGCCGTCAGCCCGAGCAGCCGCTCCGACAGCCAAGCCGCACCAGGAACGACCTCGCGTGCGTTCATCAGCGGGGCAAGCCGGGCGGCATAGGGCGCATAGCGTGGCAGATAGGCAATCAGCCGATCGCGGAGTGACACGCCCCGCCGTTTCGCGGCGGCCGCCAGCACCTCGATCTTCATGCGCGCCATGTCGACGCCGGTCGGGCACTCGCGGCGGCAGGCCTTGCAGGAAACGCAGAGCTTCAGCGTCTCCAGCATCTCGTCGGATGCGAGCGCATCCGGGCCGAGCTGGCCCGAGATGGCGAGACGCAGGGTGTTGGCCCGCCCGCGGGTGACATCCCGCTCGTTGCGGGTCACGCGGTAGCTCGGGCACATCACGCCGCTGTCGAGCTTCCGGCACTCGCCGTTGTTGTTGCACATCTCGACGGCGCCCTGGAATCCGTTGCCGGCGCCGGAGTAGGCCGACCAGTCGAGCACGGTCGGAAAATCGGGCACGTGATAGTCCGGCTTGAAGCGGAACAGCGTGCGATCGTTCATGCGCGGCGCCCGCACGATCTTGCCGGGGTTCATGATCCCCTGCGGGTCGAACGTGTCCTTCACCTCCTCGAACAGCTCGACCGTCTTGCGCCCGTACATCATCTCGTGGAACTCGGAGCGCACGAGGCCGTCACCGTGCTCCCCTGAGTGCGCGCCCTTGTACTCCTTCACCATCGCGAACGCCTCCTCGGCGATGGCGCGCATGGTGTCGGCGTCCTTCTCGAGCTTGAGGTTGAGCACCGGCCGCACGTGCAGGCAGCCGACGGAGGCGTGCGCGTACCAGGTGCCGCGAGTGCCGTGCTTCTCGAACACGGCCGTCAGCCGCTCGGTGTAGTCGGCCAGGTGCTCGAGCGGCACGGCGCAGTCCTCGATGAAGGACACGGGTTTCCCCTCGCTCTTCATCGACATCATGATGTTGAGGCCGGCGGCGCGCACCTCCCACACGGCCTTCTGGCCGGCGGCGTCGGCCACCTTCACGACGCTGTCCGGATGGCCGAGGTCGCCCATGAGCTCGTCGAGACGGTCGAGGCGGCGCAGGTTCTCGTCCTGATCGTCCTCCGCGAACTCGGTGAGCAGCAGCGCATCGGGCTCACCGCGGACGTAGGCGTCCATCACGGGCCGGAACATGGCGATGTCGCGGGCCAGCTCGATCAGAGTGCGGTCGACCACTTCGACGGCGACCGGTCCCAGCTTGACGATGTGCTGCGCCGCCTCCATCGCCTGCCGGAACTTCGGGAAATGGCAGATGCCGAGGGCCTTGTTCTTCGGCTGACGAGCCAGCTTGACCTCGATGCGGCGCGACAGGGCGAGCGTGCCCTCGGAGCCGACGAGCAAGGTTGCGAGGTTGAGCGGCTTGTTGCCTGGAATCAGAGCATCGATCAGATAGCCGCCGACGCGGCGTGAGACCTCTGGAAAGGCCTGCGCGATGTGCGCGGCTTCACGTTGGCCGAGGGCGATGAGGCTCCGGAAAAGTGCTTCGGCGTCGTGCCCATCGAGATCCGAGGGATCGACCTCTGCAAACCTCGCCGGCGTCCCGTCGGCCAACAGCGCGTCGATGGCGAGCACGTTGTCCCGCATGATGCCGTAGCGCAGAGAGCGGGTGCCGCAGGAGTTGTTGCCCGTCATTCCGCCTAACGTGGCACGGCTCGCGGTGGAGACATCGACCGGGAACCACCAGCCCGTCGACTTGAGCTGCCGGTTCAGCTCGTTGAGCACGATCCCCGGCTCGACGACGCAGGTGCCCCGCTCCGCATCGAGCTCGACGATCCGGTTGAGGTATTTCGTGAAGTCGATGACCAGTGCGCGCCCGACGGTCTGTCCGGATTGCGAGGTGCCGCCGCCGCGGGGCAGCACCGGCACGCCGAACTCCCGCGCGATCTCCAATACAGCCCGCACGTCCTCGTCCGTCTTCGGAATGACGACGCCCGCCGGTTCGATCTGGTAGATCGAAGCATCTGTCGAGTAGCGTCCGCGGCTGAAGCGGTCGAAAAGCACCTCTCCCGAGATCTCTTTGCGGAGTCGGTCTGCGAGCGCGTGATTGGGCGGCACGTGCACGTTCATCTCGGCCTTCCCTGGAATTTGACAGGTGCGGGACGCATGTCGCTTGAAGTCGGCGTTGTCGATCGCATACAAGCACCTGAAAGTGCAAGAGTTCGTGCCCCCTCTTCTGGACGGGAGAAAACGCCAGATGATGAACGCTCCGCGCCGCGCCGGCCGTCACTTCCTGCAGATCCCCGGCCCCACGCCGGTGCCCGATCGCATCCTGCGGGCCATATCGCTGCCGACCATCGATCATCGGGGACCAGAGTTTCAGGCTCTGGGCAAGCGCGCGCTCGACGGGATCAAGACGATCTTCAAGACCACCGGGCCGGTGTTCATCTATCCGGCTTCCGGGACGGGCGCCTGGGAGGCGGCCCTCGCCAACACACTGTCGCCCGGCGACAAGGTGCTGATGTTCGAGACGGGGCACTTTGCGACCCTCTGGAAGAACATGGCCGCCAAGCTGGGCCTCGACCCGGAGTTCATCGCCTCCGACTGGCGCTCCGGTGTGGATGCCGCGGCCATCGAAGCCCGGCTCCGCGAGGACAAGGCGCATGCCATCAAGGCCGTGTGCATAGTTCACAACGAGACGTCGACGGGCGTCACCTCGAACGTGGCCGAGGTGCGCAAGGCGATCGACGCGGCAAGTCACCCTGCCTTGCTGATGGTCGACACGATCTCGTCTCTCGCATCGGTCGATTACCGCCACGAGGAGTGGGGCGTAGACGTTACGGTCTCCGGCTCACAGAAGGGCCTTATGCTCCCGCCTGGCCTGTCGTTCACGGCAGTTTCGGAGAAGGCGCTGGAGGCGTCCGAGTCGTCGCGCCTGCCGAAGCTGTTCTGGTCCTGGGCGGAGATGTTGCCGCACAACAAGAACGGCTTCTTCCCCTACACTCCGGGCACCAACCTCCTCTATGGCCTGGTGGAAGCCATCGACATGCTGCACGAGGAAGGTCTGGAACGCGTGTTCGCCCGCCACAACCGGCATGCGGAAGCGACGCGCCGCGCCGTGCGCGCCTGGGGCCTCGAGATCCTGTGCCGCGATCCGGCCTGCTATTCCCCTGTTCTTACGGCAGTCTTGATGCCGGAAGGGCATAACGCCGACGAGTTCCGGCGGGTCGTGCTCGAGCACTTCGACATGTCACTGGGCGCGGGGCTCTCGAAGATCGCCGGTAAGGTATTCCGCATCGGCCACCTCGGCGACACGAACGACCTGACGATCGTCGGTGCACTGGCCGGTGTGGAGATGGGGCTGGCGCTCGCCGGCGTTCCGCACAAGCCCGGCGGGGTGCAGGCGGCGATGGACTACCTTCGCAGCACCAGTGACTAGCCGGGATGATGAACGCTGCGGATACCAAGCTGATGATTTTGGTGACGTAATATCCCACGCTCGCTAGTATCAACGAAGAGAGCCCGACAAAGGCCCTATTGGGACGGCAACGGAGGAGAACCCAAGCATGCTCTTTAGAACGACAATCGCTGCCGCGACGGCACTCCTGGTTTCCGCAGGTGGAGCACTGGCGCAAATCGAATTGAAGCTCGGCCATGTCGGGGAACCCGATTCTCTTTACCAGACAGCCGCCGTTGAGTTTGCAAAGCGTGTGAACGAGCGACTCGCCGGCAAGGCGAAAGTCGACGTCTACCCCTCGAGCCAGCTCGGCAATGACCGCGACATGTTCCAGAAGCTGAAGCTCAACCAGCTCCAGCTCTGGATCCCCTCGACCATCATGTCCTCGATTGCGCCGGAGTTCGGTGTCTTCGAGATGCCCTACATCATCAAGAGCCGCGAGCACATGAAGCGGGTCGTGGAGAACCTCAACGAGAAATCCTTCGGTCCGGCCGCCAAGGCCAAGGGACTGCTGATCCTCGGCACCTGGGAGAACGGCTTCCGCCACATCACCAACAATACGCGCCCGATCGTGAAGCCCGAGGACCTGAAGGGCATCAAGCTCCGGGTGCCGGCGGGCGAGTGGCGCGTGAAGATGTTCCAGGCCTATGGCGCCAACCCGACGCCGCTTGCATACAGCGAGGTCTTCACCGCATTGAAGACAGGCGTCATGGATGGCCAGGAGAACCCGCTTCCCCAGATCTGGGGCGGCAAGTTCTACGAGGTTCAGAAATACATCTCGATGTCCGGCCACGTGTTTGCACCGGCCTGGCTTGTGGCCTCACCGAACCACTTTGCGAAGCTGCCGGAAGACGTTCAGAAAGTCGTCTCCGATACCGCGCGCGAGATGGAAGACTTTGTCCGAGAGGAAGCCGCCAGGCTTGAGGGCGAATTGCTCGACAAGATGGTCGGCATGTCGGACATGAAGCCGAACGAGGTCGACAAGGATGCCTTCATCGCGGAGTCGAAGGCCGTCTATGAGGAATTCGGCACCTCGGTTGATGGCGGCGCTGAGCTGATCAAACAGATCCAGGCTCTGGCGCAGTAATCTCCCCACGGGACGAATGGCCCCTGCAGGCGTGACCACGCCAGCAGGGGCTTCACTCTGCACCAGAGTTCCATCCCGAGGGCACCTGTCGAACCATCCCTCTGATTGAAGCGGCCCTTCATGACCACCCTGCGCCGATCTCTCGATTCACTGCTGCAGTGGACCGTCATTTTCCTGATGGTTGTCCTCACGGTGATCGTCATCCTTGCCGTGTTCGCCCGGAAGCTCGGGGCCTCGTTCGTCTGGTATGACGAGGTTGCCTCCGTGATGCTCGCCTGGGTCACCTATTACGGCGCGGCTCTTGCAGCATTGAAGCGGCAGCACATCGGCTTCGACGGACTGCTATTGCGTCTTCCGCTCAAGGCCCGCATGACCGCGGTCGTGATCGCCGAAGTCCTCGTCATCGGCTTTTTCGTGCTGCTCGCCTGGGCCGGCCTCGAAGTGCTTGCCGTCGTAGGCGGCGACAGACTCGTCAGTCTGACCTGGGTCCCGATCGCCGTGACGCAATCGGTCATCCCGATCGGCGCGGTACTCTTCATCATTTGCGAGCTCGTGAGCCTGCCCGAGTACTGGCGCGCCATCCGGTCCGGTCACTCCACCGAACACCCCGAATACGTACCAGAGGGCACGTAGACCGATGCTGCTGTTCATCATGTTCATCGCCATGCTGGCGATGATTTTCATAAACGTGCCGATTGCAGTCGCGCTCGCCATCGCCGCCGTGCTCGGTGTCGCTTCGATGCAGGGCGTCGATAACCTGATCTCCGTCGGGATCGAGATGTATCGGGGGGCCACGAGCTTCTCGCTCATCGCCATTCCGATGTTCGTGCTCGCCGGCGCCATCATGAATGCGGGCGGAATCTCGCGGCGGTTGATCGCTTTCGTTTCTGCCCTGATCGGCTTCGTCAAGGGCGGGCTCGCGATGGTGAACATCGGCGTTTCGCTGATCTTCGCCGAGATCTCCGGCAGCGCCGTCGCCGACGTTGCGGCCTTGGGATCAGTCATGATCCCCGAGATGAAGCGGAAGGGCTACTCGAAGGAATTTGCGGCCGCGGTGACATCGTCATCGGCGTCCCTCGCCATTATCATTCCGCCCTCGATCCCGATGATTCTTTACGCAATCGCAGCGGGAACCTCGGTGGAGCAGCTCTTCGTCGCCGGCCTCGTTCCCGGCGTGATCGGCGGCCTGCTTCTGATGCTGGTCTCCTATATGTTCGCGCGGAAATACAATTTCCCGGTCGAGGAGGCCTTCAATCTCGCAAACGTGAGGAAAACCTTCGTCGAGGCCATCCCCTGTCTGCTGCTGCCGATCATTATTCTCGGTGGCATCTTCTCAGGCTTGGCGACTGCGACCGAAGCAGCAGGTCTTGCCGTCCTCGCGGCGATTCTCGTCGCGCTCTGGTATGGTGAGCTCGAGCTCAAGCTCCTCAAGTCCTCCATGCTCGACGGCGCCATGCAGACCGCGGTCGTCATGCTGCTGGTAGCCGCCTCGATCCTCATGGGCGACTTCCTGACCGTTGCCCGGGTTCCGCAGGATCTCGCCGCATGGATCGCGTCCGTTTCGGACAACAAGTACGTGATCCTGTTCATCCTCAATATCTTCTTCCTGATCATCGGATTCTTCCTGCACTCGGCGGCAGCCATCATTCTCGTCGTGCCGATCATCGTGCCGCTGATGAACACGGTCGGCATCGATCCGGTGCACTTCGGGCTTGTTCTGACCCTGAACCTCGCGATCGGTCAGCAGACGCCGCCGGTGGCGAGCGTCCTCATCACGGCCTGCTCGATTGCCAAGTCGGATGTCTGGGAGACGACGAAGGTCAACATCTGGTTCGTCGCGGTACTGCTCTTCGTGCTGCTCCTGTGCACCTATGTGCCGGCGGTTCCGATGTTCCTGGTCGACCTTTTCTATCCGAACAGGATCTGACATCATTGATGCCCCGGCCGGACCCGCCGGCCGGGACCATCTTCATACCTTGCTGCCAGTCACGCGAACCAACCGCATTCTCCACTGTTCTCTCAGGGCGAAGCAGGCCTAACCGGCCCGTTCCGATGGATCGGGAGAATGAGCACGATGACCATGACGCGAGAGGACGTCGTCCGCGTCCTCGGACCTGTCGATGATACCCTGATCGTTGAGATCATAGCGACCGGCGCCAGCGCGGAGGAGCTGGAGGAGGCATTCGCCTGGCTGAATGCCGACGACGCCATCGGGCCTGAGCTCCGCCGGCAGCCGAGCGGTAAAGTCGCCGAACTCTGTGAGATTTTGGAGCGCGAAGAGGAAGAGCCCGACCGGATCTGAGCCTCGCAGGGTCTCAGGCCTTGTCGCCGATGAGGTGGCTCTGCACGCCCATCGGCGACAGCTTCGGCCGCGCGCTCGTTATGCGCCCGGTGCTGACGCCCGCCCAGCCGATCTCACCGGAAAGCCGCCCATATTCGATCTTCGGGCAGCGGTTCATGATGACTCGCAGGCCGGCTGCCTCGGCCTCCGCGGCAGCCTGGTCATTACGCACACCAAGTTGCATCCACACGACGCGGATGCCCAGCCGGTCCTTCTGCGCGATGGCCTCGCGAGTGATCTCGAGAGCCGCTTCCGAGTTGCGGAAGATGTCGACGATCTGGATTGGCGCGGGCACGTCCGCGAGGCTTGCGTAGACCGTCTGACCAAGGATCTGCTGGCCGCCAAGCCCGACGTTCACCGGCACCACGCGGTAGCCTTTGCCCAGCATGTACTTCATCGCGAAGTAGCTCGGGCGGCTGGTATTGGCGCTGGCCCCCACCATGGCGATCGCGGTGTTCTCGCGCAGGATCGAGGCGATGAGGTCGTCGGAATAGCTGTCGTGAGCCATCAGGGAGTGCTCGAAGAGGAACCCGCATCATCCGGCAGAGAGACGCGCCCGGCCGCATCGAGTGGGAAGAAGGGATTGTGGGCCACCTCCCAGAGATGCCCGTCCGGATCAGCAAAATAGCCGGAATATCCGCCCCAGAAAACCTTCTGCCCCCGCTTCACCAGCCGGCCGCCGCTCGCAACAGCCTGCGCCAGCGCCTCGTCCACCTCGCCTTCGCTGGCGACGTTCCAGGCGAGTGCGACACCCGAAAATCCGGGCGCACTGTTCGGAACGCCAGCATCCTCCGCGAGTGCGTCGCGCCCGAAAAGCGACAGCACGACATTCCCGAGCTGAAAGAATGCCACGGCATCCTGGCTTGCGCTTGATGCAGTGAGCCCCATCGCCTCGTAAAAGCGCCGCGCACGGGCGATATCGGCGACGGCGAGCGTCACAAGACTCAGTCGGAGCTGCACGGGCTCAGCACCCCTTCCATTCGGGCGTTCGCTTTTCGATGAACGCGCCGATCCCTTCGGCAGCGTCCCGGGCCATCATGTTCTTGACCATCACGTCGGCGGTATACGCGTACGCCTCAGCCGTCGGCAGGTCGATCTGGCGATAGAAGGCTTCCTTGCCAATCGCCACCGTGAGTGACGACTTGGACGCGACCACATCCGCCATCGCCAGCGCCTCATCCAATACGCGATCCCGCGCCACGACCCTGTTGACGAGCCCGTACTCCGCTGCGGCTTCCGCCGCCAGCATCTCGCCCAGCAGCAGCATCTCCATGGCGCGCTTGCGCGGCACGTTGCGCGTCAGCGCCACCATAGGCGTGGAGCAGAACAGGCCGATGTTGACGCCGGGGGTCGCGAACTGCGCCTCCTCCGCGGCGACAGCCAGGTCGCACGTCGCAACCAGCTGGCAGCCTGCGGCCGTAGCGGTGCCATGGACGGCCGCAATGAACGGTTTCGGCGACTTGAGGATCGCCTGCATCACCCCCGAGCAGGTATCCATGGCTGTACGATAGAAGCCGAGCCCGCCATCCGCGTCGGCGCGATGAGCCGTCAGCTCCTTCAGGTCGTGGCCTGCGCAGAAAGCCGGCCCATCGGCGGCAAGCACGACAGCGCGGACCCCGGTATCGGCTGAAATCCGTTCGATAGCATCGCCCAGCGCCCGCAGCAGCTCCAATGACAGGCTGTTACGGGCTTCCGGCCGGTTGAGCCTCAGGATCGCAACCGGCCCTTTCCGCTCCTCCAGCAGAACGGTGGCGACTTCGCTGGTGTCTACGCGCTCCTGCATTCCGATGGGATCTAAATCCTACTGCAGCGCCTTGTCGATCTCGGCGCGGTGCTTCTTCACAACCTGCACGTTCTCAGGATGCTCCAGGGCCGGAGTCATTTCCAGCGCCTCCTGCATCTCCTCGAGCATCTGCTTCTTTTCCTTCTCGGGGATCGAGCTGTCGCCCTTGATCTCCTCGATCTCCTTCTTGAGCAATTCGACAGGGTCCGTGTAGTCGCCCGTCTCCGGATCGATACCGGCCATCACCATCGAGATGTTGGCGGCAACCTCGTCGAGCTCGTCGAAGCTGGCGAAACCATTATTCTTGGCAATGGCGTCGAGCTCAGCCTGCAGCTTCTCGTCCGGCTCCTCCGAATCACTCTGCAGCTTGTCGGCGATCTTGTTGAGATCGTTCTGCGCCTTGATGAAGCCCTCGACGTGCTTGTCACTGAGCTTGATTTGCTTGAACTCATGATCCTGCGCCGCGGCGGGGCTCAGCGCGAACGCCAGCGCGCATGCAAGAACTGCTATTGAACGTAGCATGTGGACCAGCCCGGATGACATGAGACTTTCCCTCCCACCATTCCCCTGAACCTCCGACGAGGCTAATAGTCAGCGTCGGCGGATTCATAGCAGAATCGAGACAAGATTAAGAATGGCAAACGAAGCAAGTACCCGTGTGCGCCTGACGAAAGAGCAGGTGATGGCGCTGGTGGATGAGCACTTCCCTCAGGTGCATGAAGGTAACGGGCGTGTCAGCCTGGAGTTCCTGGAGCCGATGATTGCACATGTCCGTATGGCGCATGATCCGCGGACGATCAGACCTGGCGGCACCATTTCTGGCCCGGCGATGTTCAAGCTGGCCGATTTCTCCGTGTACGCCATCATTCTCGGTGAGCTCGGAGCTTCGGCCCTGCAGGCCGTCACGACCAGCATGACCATGAACTTCCTTACGCGGCCGCAACCCGGCGACATGATCGCAAAGGCGCGCCTGCTCAAGCTCGGCCGCCGGCTGGCGGTGGCAGAGGCCGGGATCTACTCGGACGGCGACCCGGAGATGGTGGCGCATGCGACGGCGACTTATGCGTTGCCGACGGAGAAGGAGGTACGTCTGGGAAGTGGTGAGGTGATGAAATCGTGAAGTCGTGAAGTCGTGAATGAGATGCGCGACACGGTAACATATTACCTTGCGCGTCATGTTATTGAAAACATTGATTTTTTTTAGTTTTCCTGACAAAGTTGTTGACGCCGGCTGCGCGCTCGCTTATCAACGCGGCGAACGGCGCCAGCGGTAGCTGAACGCCTCACAATTCAGGATTCCCTGGAGCCACTGACATGAGAACCTACGTCGCCAAGCCCGGCGAGGTGGAGAAGAAGTGGATTTTGATCGACGCTGAAGGCCTCGTGGTAGGCCGGCTCGCGGCGCTCATCGCCACCCGTCTCAAGGGCAAGCACAAGCCGACCTACACGCCGCACGTCGACACGGGCGACAACGTCATCGTCGTCAATGCCGAGAAGGCCGTGTTCACCGGCAACAAGTACAACGACAAGGTCTATTACCGGCACACCGGCTATCCGGGCGGCATCAAGGCCCGCACGCCGCGCATGATCATGGAAGGCAAGAAGCCGGAGCGTGTGATCGAGCTGGCCGTCGGCCGCATGCTCGCCCGCGGCCCGCTGCAGCGTAAGCTCATGCGCAACCTCAAGGTCTACAAGGGCTCCGAGCATCCGCACATGGCCCAGAACCCCGAGGTGCTCGACGTCGCCAAGCTCAACAGAAAGAATGTGAGGGCCTGATTCCGATGGCCACTGATACCACCAAGTCGCTGGAAGATCTCGGCGCACTCGCAGGCGGCACGCCCGAGGCCGGCACCGCTCCCGTCCACGTCCAGAAGCTCGATCAGCACGGTCGCGCTTATGCCACCGGCAAGCGCAAGGACGCAGTTGCGCGCGTCTGGCTGAAGCCGGGGCATGGCAAGATCACCGTGAACGACAAGGACTTCACTCAGTACTTCGCTCGTCCGGTGCTGCAGATGCTGCTCAAGCAGCCGTTGAATGCCGCAAGCCGCGTCGACCAGTACGACATCATCGCCACCGTGGCCGGCGGCGGGCTGTCGGGTCAGGCGGGTGCCGTGCGCCACGGCATTTCGAAGGCTCTGACGTACTACGAGCCAGAGCTGCGTGGCGTGCTCAAGAAGGGCGGCTTCCTCACCCGCGACAGCCGCACCGTCGAGCGCAAGAAGTACGGTCGGGTCAAGGCTCGCCGCAGCTTCCAGTTCTCCAAGCGCTGATTTCTCAAATCCTGTCACCGAGCTATCCCGGGCCTCGCGCCCGGGATCCAGCGGGCCGCGCGCGCCAGAGCGGGCAGTCGCGTGGATCCCGGTGACAAGCACCGGATGGCGGCCCGATTTTGGGATGCCGTGGCGCCTTTGCTACCACGGCGATATTGTCCGGCCGGATCAGGTGGCCGTTGACACCCCCTTCCCCCTGCCGCATATGTCGCGCATGATGAGTGGACATCTTCAGGATCTGCGCCGACGCCGCCGCGAGCATCTCCCGCGGCTGCGATGACGCCTGTCTGCCGTCCGATGTCGTGAGCCGCGCCGCAACGCGGCTTTTTTTGTGCCGTCCATCGATCGATGCCTCAGAGGAGGTAAACCCGCCATGTCAGCGACCGAATCAGCACCGGCCAGCGGCAGCAATAGCCGCAGGCCCACTGTCTTCATCGATGGCGAGGCAGGGACGACCGGCCTCGGTATCGCCGAGCGGCTGCGGGTCACTCCAGGGATTGAGCTCAGGAGCATCGCGCCCGAACGGCGCAAGGATCTCGAAGCAAAGCGAGCGATCCTGTCCGAGGTCGATCTTGTCGTGCTGTGCCTGCCCGACGACGCCGCCCGCGAAACGGTCGCCATGGCCGACACGCTGCCGGGCGGTGGCCCGCGCATCGTCGATGCCTCGACGGCGCATCGGGTGTCTCCGGGCTGGACCTATGGCTTTCCGGAGATGGACCCCGGCCAGAAGGAGGCCATTCGCAACGCGCGCCGGGTCGCCAATCCCGGTTGCTACCCCACCGGAGCGATCGCCCTCATCCGGCCGCTTGTCGCGGCGGGCCTGCTGCCGGCCGACTACCCCGTTACCGTCAATGCCGTTTCCGGCTATTCCGGCGGCGGCAAATCCATGATCGAGGCCTACGAGACGGGCAGCGCCCCCGCATTCGAGCTATACGGGCTGAGCCTGGAGCATAAGCACCTGCCGGAGATGCAAGCCTACTCCATGCTGAGCCGGCGGCCGATTTTCGTGCCGAGTGTCGGCAATTTCAGGCAGGGCATGCTGGTCAGCATTCCGCTCCATCTGGACTCCCTGCCAGGCAAGCCGACGCCGGCCGATATCGAAGCGGCGCTCGCCGCACACTTCGCAGGCGCCGAGCTGGTGACGGTTGTCCCCTCCTCCGACGCCTCCGTCCGGGGCGGGCGCCTCGAGCCGCAGGCGCTCAACAACACCGACCGACTGGAGCTGAGAGTCTTCGGGAATGAGGCCCGCGGGCAGGCCGTTCTCGTGGCCCGCCTCGACAATCTCGGCAAAGGCGCATCCGGCGCGGCCGTTCAGAATATTCAGTTGATGCTGGGGCTGGCCGAAGAGCTGCCTGTCGATGCCTCGTGAGCGGCCGGCGCGCGCATCATCACATGCGCGTGCCGCACCGCCAGCATGAGGACGATCGCCGCGCCCGCCTGATGGGCAAGCCCGAGCCACAAGGGCACCACCGCAAGCAGCGTCCAGATGCCCAGTGCGGCCTGAACGAGAACCCCGAGCGTCAGCAGTCCCGCGGAGCGGCTCAGAGCCTCATCGTCGGCCGTTTTCGAGACCCAGATGAACTGAACCAGCGCCGCGGCCGCGAGCAGATAGGCCACCATGCGGTGGTTGAACTGCACGGTCGTGATGTTCTCGAAGATGTTGAGCCACCAGGGCGACAGCGTCCCGAGCCCGTCCGGGATGAAGTGCCCGTCCATCAATGGCCACGTGTTGTAGGTGAGGCCTGCCTTATGGCCGGCGACAAACGCGCCAAGCAGCGATTGTAGAAGCACGAGCCCCAGCAGCAACGCCGCGAGCCGCTTCTGGCCCGGTGTGACCGTGCGCAGTCGAACGGGACCGCTCTCGCGTTTCAGGTCGAGCGCCAGCCAGACGATGACCGCCAGGATCACCAGAGCCAGCACCAGGTGCAGGGCCAGACGGTAGGGGCTGACATCGACCCGATCGACGAGTCCGGACTTCACCATGTACCAGCCGACGAAGCCCTGAAGCGCGCCAAGCGCCAGAACTCCGGTGAACTTCATGGCCTTGCCCTGCGGCAGCTGTCCGCGCACCCAGAACCAGAGGAAAGGCAGCGCAAACGCTACGCCGATGAACCGGCCGAGGAATCGGTGCGCCCACTCCCACCAGTAGATGAACTGGAACTCGTCGAGGCTCATGCCCTTGTTGACGAGCAGATACTGCGGGATCTGCTGGTACTTGGCGAAGGCGTCCTGCCAGTCGGCCTCGGTCAGCGGCGGAATGGCGCCGAGCAGCGGCTGCCACTCCGTGATCGAAAGCCCTGAGTCCGTGAGCCGTGTGGCGCCACCCACGATGATCATGGCGACGACCAGCGCCGCCACGAAATAGAGCCACAATCTCACGGCGCGATGGTCATGCTCGCGTTCTCGGGTCACCGCGGCTGTTTGTGCCACCTGCGGCACGGGCATGTGTCGATCTTTCCCGAAGATGATTGGCTGTTTTCTGATAGTAGGAGGCCACAATCCAGGCAATGCGCCCAGTCGGCGCGGCGACCGGCAGAACGGCACGGGGAGATCATCAAGGTGAATATCCGCACCCGCAAGCTCATCGGCGCGATCCTGCTGCTGATCTTCATCGCGATCTATGCTCTTGCCGTGATGGCCGTCGCGATCGTGCTGCAGGTGAACGCCAGCAAGTGGGTCGAGCTCGCGTTCTACATCATCGGCGGGCTGGCCTGGGTGGTGCCCGCTGCGCTGCTG
This sequence comes from Hyphomicrobiaceae bacterium, assembly GCA_041687075.1. GTDB lineage: Bacteria > Pseudomonadota > Alphaproteobacteria > Rhizobiales > Hyphomicrobiaceae > ZC4RG25. The sequence continues at coordinate 18,686 of JAWLCO010000008.1, forward strand.
ATCCGATGGATGGTGCGCCCGGACCAGACCGAAGAAGACGCAGCCGCACGGCGGAGCTGACGCAACCCCTTAGGCGAGGCGCGTCTGCAGCGCCGGAGCCGGGGCGACCTGCTGGACTTTCTGCCGCGGCCGCTCGATGCGCAGGATGTGAATGTCCGTCACTTCGAAGCCAAGGAAGCGGTCGAAGCTCGCCGTGAGCATTCCGGCCGGGCGGCCCGCCTCGCCCACCGAGACGCAGGCGTCGAAGCGGCCCTCCAGCACCTCGAACAACGCTTGCGCCTCTGCATGATCGGCCACCACGACGATGTGATCGTAGACCTCATCCAGTGTGTCCAGCACGAGGCTGAGGAGATTTGGGTCGAGCACCGCCTTCTGATCGCGCACCGGCGAGCCGGCAGCGATGGCATGAGCGCGGCTCCCCGGCAGCCGGGAGATGATCTCCTCGAAATCGGCGCGCCCCTCCAGCAAATCGTTGAGACCAACGATACTCCGGGGCGCCGGTTCGCCCAATACATCGCCGCCGTGCCTGCTCCACCTGACGAGCACCACCCGGCGGCCACCCGACGTCAGGCTGTCGGCCAATGCCATCGCCTCGCCGGTGGGGTCGATATCGGCTTCCTCACCCGAAATCATGGTGCGGCAGCCACGGTCGGCAGCAGGAAGGGCCAGCAGTCGATCCGCAGCGGCTATGGGCGAGCGCAACCTGCCGAATCCGGTGGCAACGGCACTGACCTGTTCGCCGGCTGCGCGGGGTTCCTCGCCACTTCGGCCAGCGCGGCGCCGTTGCGGCGTCCGGAACGCTTCCCGTACCGCTATGCCACCCAGGCCCATGAGCAGCATGATGGTCATGCCGAGAATAGCCATCGGGCCCTTGCGCGGAGAAATGGGCCTCGCCGGCACCTCGGCCCACAGCACATCCTGGATTTTGGCCGCGCTCGGCACCGCCTCTCCGGTCTCAGCCGGCCACAGGCCGGCGAGATAAAGCTCGACCACTCGGTTCACGAATCGCGCAGCAAGCTGTGGATCAGCGGTGGTGAAGCGCACCCGGATCTGGCCGCCTCTTCCGGCCACTGAGGAAAACCTCTCGTACACGGCCGCCAACACACGTTCATCGGCATCCTGGAGCCCCTGCAGGGGGCCGGAATTGCTCAGGCCGAACCGTGACAGCAGCGGCATGCTGTGGCGCTCGCCTGTGAACTCCGGCAGCCGCTTGAGCCCCAACTCCGTCGCCACCTCGAACAGCCGGATCGGGTCCTTCAGCCCGCTCACGTGTGCATCCAGGCCAATGCGCGCATCGGCCGCTTTCTCTACCGTGAGTCGAGCCTCGGCGACATAGCGCGGCGTGATCCAGGACTGCGCAAGGAAGGTGGCGAGACCGGCCGCGATGGTCGCCAGCAGCAGCTGCGGCAACACACGCCGCACCGCCTGCAGAAAGGCGATGCCGAAAAGGCCGGAGGGCTGATGGAGGCTCGGAGACATGGTTGCAGCGGTTCCGCGCGGCCAAGTCGAAAAATAATCGGCCGTTCAATAAACGCGGACCCGCGTAACGAATTTGTTAAAATTCGCGAGGTTAGCCGTGCACGCTGCCACGCAGATGCAATCTGGCTCCACTCGGTACTGATACTGCTACTCGGCTGCGACGCGAGTGCCTTGCACCTCCGGCACCGCAGTGCCGATCATGCAGTCGCGCGTGACGATCTCGGCGAGCTGTTCCTCGCTCCATCCCTCCGTGCCTTCAGGGCGAAGCGGCAAGACGAGGTATCGCAGGTCGGCCGTGGAGTCGTGCACGCGGACCTCCATATTGTCCCGTAGCACGAGACCGAACTCCTTCAGCACGCCGCGCGGATCGACAACCACCCGGGAGCGATAGGCCAGGCTTTTGTACCAGGCGGGCGGAATGCCGAGCAGGAGCTTCGGATAGCAGGAGCAGAGCGTACACACGACGACGTTGTGCACATCGGGTGTGTTCTCGACCGTGCGAAAATCGGCCAGCGTGCCGATGTCTATGCCCAGCTCCGCAAGGGCTGCGCGTGTGTCGTCGAGCAGCCGCGCCTTATAGGCCGGATCGACCCAGGCGCGCGCCACGACCTTGGCGCCGAGCGCCGGCGAGCGGCTGTCCATCAGATCGACCTGAGCACTGATCTCTTCGGGCGTCAGTACGCCCTTCTCGATCAGCAGCTCACGGACGGCGCGCTCCAGCACCTCGTAAGGCGAGGCCGGATCGGCATCGTGATCGCGCTGCGGCGGGTGCCGGTGCGGCTGGCCGTCGCCGTGCTCGTGGTCATGATGGTGATCGTGGTCGTGATCGTCATGCGGCGGCATGGCTGTCGCTCCTTGCCTCGCCATCGGCGCTGGTGAGCCAGTGCTCGTAGATATCGGCCTCGAGCTGATCCTGCGGATGTCCGGGATAACGGTCCCAGAGATCGGACTGCCTGAATCGAACCTTATAAAGCACCCGCCGCGGCAGACCCGGCTTGTGATAGGCAAGCTTCTCGGGATCGTGGAACGCCCCCTGGACACCCACGACCAGGCCGATCTTGCCGCGCAGGAAATATGGCGTCCGGCAGTGCCCGAGTGTCATTCGGTCATCGACCCGGACCAGATCGCCCGGGCGGAAACGCGAGATTGGCTCAGTCAAACCGGTGTCTCCGTCGTATCCCACGGCACCGCGCCGCCGGCCAGCTCGCGGCCTGACTCCCGCATCGCCTGCTCGACGGCGGCGACCTTGGCCTCGATCTCGGCTTTGGTCAGGATCTCCTGCTCGACCACCAGATTGCGAATGGCGCGGATCCACTTCTCGTAATACGTGGTCCTGTCATACTGTTGCTGGCCGTAGTCCTCGATGACCCGGCGCATGGCATCGATCTTGAAGGCGCCCTTTTTCGGTCCCGTCAGCAGGACCAGCATGGCGTCCACCCGCTTCTCCCAGAGCGCCAGATCGTGCTCCGTCCGGTCGATGGGACCGAAATCGAGGCCGCCGACATCGTGGGCCGCACGCCCTCCGGCGCCACGGCGCAGCGCGGTCTTTCTCTTTGGCTCGCTCATAGTGGCCCTTATCCTCCCAGGCCGGCCCACGTCGCCGCCGGCCGACGGTGAGCAGTTTATCCTCGCACCCCGATGAGGTCCACAAGCACCGGTCAGCCTCTTGTTCCGGTCGGGATCGCGTCAGCGTGCTCCGAGCGCTATGCGAAATCGCTCAAGCTGCCATGACGCATCACTTCGTTCAGAGCCGGTATAACACCATGATATCTCGTCACTCCGAAACTTGCCGGAGATAACTGGAGCGGTATGAATGTCGCTTATGTGCGATCCCGACGATTTGGCGGTGGCCGAGCAGGTCAGGCGCTTCGCGAACGAGACTCTGGCTCCGCGGGCTGCCGCTTTGGACCATGAAGCCATATTCGCGCGCGAACATATCGCCGGCCTGGCGGCTCTGGGTGTCATGGGAATGAACCTGCCGGAGCGTTGGGGCGGCCCTGGCGTGTCGCCGGTTGCACTGTATCTCGCCGTAGAGGCCCTGGCTGAGGCGTGCGCATCGACAACGTCCATGGTCACCGCCCATTTTCTTGCCACGGACGCAATTCTGATCGGCGGCGATGATGTGTTGCGGGACCGGTACCTGCCATCGGCGGCGGCTGGAGCTACGCTCGGTGCGTTTGCGCTCACCGAACCAAAAGCAGGGTCCAATCCGGCAGATATGTCGACCCGCGCAATCCTCGACGGCGGGGTTTACCGGATGACCGGAGTGAAACACTTCATTTCGAATGCGGGGGCCGCGGACTTCCTGGTGGTGTTCGCTGTAACGGACCCAGCCGCAGGACACCGAGGCATCAGCGCCTTCGTGGTCGATGGTAACACGTCGGGTGTGAGCGTTGGACCGCCCGAGCCGACGATGGGCCTGAGAGGCGGCCACGTGTTTGAGGTGCATCTGGATTGCGATGTACCGGTCGAAAACCGCGTCGGCGCAGAAGGGACCGGCTTCCGAACCGCCATGAAGGTGCTCGACAACGGACGCATTGAAATTGCTGCGACCTGCACCGGCATAGCAACGGCTGCGCTCAATGCCGCTCTGTCATGGGCCAAGGAGCGCAAGGTGGGTGGCGCGCCGATTGCTGAATTCCAGGGACTGCAATGGATGCTGGCCGACATGGCCACCGAGCTCGATGCCGCCCGACTGCTCGGCTTGCGCGCGGCGAGGCTGCGCGCAATGGGAGAGCGCTACAGCAAGGAAGCCTCAATGGCCAAACTTTTCGCCTCCGAAATGGTGGGCAAGGTGACTGATCTCGCGCTCCAGATCCATGGTGGCTACGGCTACTCCGCCAACCTGCCGCTGGAGCGATATGTGCGGGATGCACGGATCATGCGGATTTACGAAGGGTCGTCAGAAATCCAGCGCAATATTATCGCGCGCAGCATACTTTCCTGACCCAACGCGCGTTCAGGCAAGCGAGTCCCTGAAGTCCAGTTCGCTCGAAATTCGATGCCGGGATCCGGGATGGAAGAACCGGGTATACGTGGTTACCGAATCCTGCACCCATGTTCGCCGCGTGACCACCAGGCACGGTTCGTTTCTCGGTATCTCGAGCAGCCGGCATACCTCCGCATCGGCCATCAGGGCCTCGATTTCGAGCCTTGCTGCCGTCGCGCGGGCGATGGACTGCAAGTAATCGGTGGTGGATTGGGTGAGAAAGTTTTGCTTCAGATAATCAGGCGCAAATGCGGGTGAAACGTAGCGGTCTTCAAGCTGCACCGGAACTCCATTTGCAGAATAGACAATAACGCTGTGAAACAGGTCCGCACCCGGGTCGGCCTCGAAATGCCTCGCCAGATCACGGGTCGCCTTGATCATCTCGAGGCGGTTGACCCTGGTCGAGAGATGGTCCCCACGCTCGCGGATTTCGTCAGCGATGTTGTGGAGCCGCACTATTGTTGAAGCCGGCTTTGTCGGCGCAACGAATGTGCCGACGCCATGTAATCGCGTGAGAACGCCAGCGGTCGTCAATTCGCGAAATGCCCGATGCACTGTCAAACGCGAGGCGCCAAGAGCCGCCGCCAGTTCGTGCTCACTCGGCAGCTTGTCGCCGACTTTCCAGGTGCCGTCCCTGATGCGCTCCATCACATGGGACTTGATGCGCTCATAAAGCGGCATCGGCCTGCCGCTCGCTGCGGGACGCGAAGTTTCTCCGCCGGACCCGGCAGCGTTGAATGTGCTGACTCTCGAGTTCATTTTCCGGTGAATCGCGCTGCACGCTTTTCCAGAAACGCCAGCGTTCCTTCCTTGTAATCTTCTGTTCCGATGCACACGGCACACCCCTGTGCTTCTATGGCAATGGCGCTGGCAATGCTGCCGTCTTCGGAGGCATTGAGCACGCGCTTGGTCTGCGCAAGTGCTATTGGTGCAAGTGTCGAAATGCGCTCTGCGATCCGTGTCGCCTCCGCTTCCAGTTCGTCGGCCGCAACAACGCTGGCGACGATACCGCGCTCGAGCGCCGTCCTTGCATCAATGATTTCGGCCGTCAAAGACATGTAGCGCGCCATAGCCGGTCCGGCGATGCGTGTCAGGCGAGGGATTCCGCCACCGCCGGCAATCAGCCCGAGTTTCGGTTCGGGCAGCCCGAATCGGGCACTCTCAGAGGCGATGCGAATATCACAGGCGAGCACAAGTTCAAATCCGCCGCCGAGGCACCAGCCGTTCACTGCTGCAATGACGGGTTTGCCTGCCTGCGCGATGCGCTCTGCGAATGCTGCAATCCGTTCAGACAGCAACACGGATTGAGGTCCCGTCAACTCATTGAGCTCCTGAATGTCGGAGCCTGCCGCAAAGGCTTTGTCCTGCCCCGTGATGATGATGCATCGTACCGCGGGGTTCTCGAGTACTTGGTCAAAGGCGGCCGCCAGTTCCGACCGCATGGCGTTGTTGATGGCGTTCTTTGCTGCCGGACGGTTGAGCCGCAGCCACGCTGCGGTGCCGATGACTTCCGAGATTATTGTTCCGGACATCCGATTTCTCTCCGCAGTCATCTTGACGTGATGAGTGGATCCTGAACTTATATATACATGTCCACATAAGGGGTCCAGCAGTGCAGATTGCCTTCCTCGGTACGGGCCTGATGGGAGCGCCGATGGCGCGGCGCTTGCTCCAGTCGGGCCATCAGGTGACGGTTTGGAACAGAACACTGGCCAAGGCCGAAGCACTTGCCCCTGACGGTGCCAGCGTCGCACCGTCTCCCGCGGCCGCCGTCGGTTCGGCGGAAGTCGTGATCTCCATTCTCGAGAACGCGCCGGTTGTGGAGGACGTCCTGTTCTCCCAGGGGACGGCGCGGTCAGCCGCGTCCGGGACCCTGTTCATCGACATGAGCTCGATCGCGCCCCGCCTCGCACGCGCACATGCCGAGAGGCTTGCCGGGATGAGTCATCGGCACATGGACGCGCCGGTGTCCGGCGGACCGGATGGGGCGGTGAACGGCACGCTCGCCATCATGGTCGGTGGTGATCCGGCTGATTATGAGTTCGCCGGGCCGGTGCTCGAGGCGATGGGTCGGCCAACCCTGGTCGGTTCGTCAGGTGCGGGACAGTTTGCCAAGTTGACCAGCCAGATGATCGCCTCCACAGCCATCGCAGCAGTTGCCGAGTCCTTGCTGATGGCGCGCGCGGAAGGTATCGACCCGCTGCGCATTCGCGAGGCTCTGGCTGGGGGGTTCGGCGACTCGCGCATTCTGCAGATTCATGGCCAACGAATGGTTGAGCGCAATTTCATTCCCGGGGGGCACGTTCGCACCTTCGTCAAGGATCTGGCAGCGGCTCGCAGCATCGCGGCGGCCCACCAGCTCGAGCTCCCAGTCACGAAGCTCGCCCACTTCCTCTTCGAGGCCCTATCTCAAAGTTCTGGCGCCTACGATATCTCCGCAATGGCACTCGAGATCGAGCGCCTCAACCCGCCTCGTCGTATCGGAACAGGCCCCGACAAGATCCCCGAGACGTAGCAAAAAGAGAACTTGCGAAACCGGGATGTTGCAGGTGATCTACGAGTGAGAAGCTAAAACGGGAGAGATGCAGTGGACAGACGGAAGTTCTTGAAGACGGCGGCGATCGGGTCTGCCGCAACAGCCGCCCTGGCGACACCCGCTATTTCGCAGGGCAAGATCGAGTGGCGAATGGTGACGGCATGGCCGCCGAACCTGCCCGGTCCGGGAACCAGCGCGAACTGGCTCGCCGACAAGATTACAAACATGAGCGAAGGCAAGCTCACGGTGAAGGTCTATGGGGCGGGTGAGCTCGTTCCTGCAACCGGCGTCTTCGATGCCGTGTCGAAAGGCGCGGCCGAAATGTATCATGCGGTGCCGACCTACTGGCGGGGCAAGTCACCCGGCATCGTGCTTTTTGGCAACTTCCCGTTCGGCCTGTTGGCGGGCGAGCAGCACGCCTGGATGCTGCATGGTGGCGGCCAGGCGCTTTATGATGAGATGTACGCCCGCTTCGGTCTGAAGCCCTTCCTTTGCGGGAATACTGGCAACCAGTGGATGGGCTGGTTCAAGCGCGAGATCAACTCCGTCGAGGACTTCAAGGGACTACGCTATCGCAGCCCTGGTCTCGGTGGTGAAATGTACCGCCGCATGGGCGCTGCCGTCGTGCAGCTCCCGGGTGGCGAGATTTTCCCGGCTCTGCAGGCCGGCACGATCGATGCCGCGGAATTCATCGGGCCCTGGTCCGATGCTGCCTTGGGCTTCCATCAGGCGGCCAAATTCTACTACTGGCCCGGAGTGCAGGAACCCGCATCTGCGGAGGAGTGCGTCATCAACAAGGAGAAGTGGGACGCGCTTTCACCAGAGCTCAAGCAGGTCGTCGAAGTGGCTTGCACGGCAACCTATGCTTACTCCACTTCGGAATACATCCTGCGCAATCCGATCGCGCTGAAGAACCTGGTCGAGAAGAACGGCGTTCAGGTTCGTCAGGCACCGGAAGACGTGCTGGTCGCGGCGGGCAATGCGGCCGGCGAAATCATGGCGGAGCTGCGTGAGGACAGCGATCCTCTCGTGAAGAAGATCGCCGACGCTTACGTTGAATTCCGCAAGATCGCCATGGAGCACGCGCGCCACACCGAGACGGCCATGGCCAACGCTCGCGAGCTCCCCTACAAGTTCGGCGAATGAGAAGTTTTAGCCGCCGGGTATTCCGCCCGGCGGCTCTTTCGTTCAGGAACTCGCGAATGCTGAACGCGCTGCGCGCCTTTGCGGCGGTCATCGACCGCGCCAATGAGAAACTCGGCAGTCTGCTCGGCGGACTGGTCTGGATGGTTGCGGCCGTCTGCGCGGTGGTCGTGGTGCTTCGTTACGGCTTCCACATGAGCTTCACCTGGATGCAGGAGCTCTATGTCTGGATTCACGCAGTCGTTTTTCTTGCCGCCGCCAGCTACGCCATGCTGCTCAATGCCCACGTTCGGGTGGATATCGTCTATTCCAAATGGTCGTTGAGGACGCGGACCATCGTCGAAATAATCGGCGCCTTGCTGTTTACGCTGCCCTGGATGTTCGTTCTGGCTTGGCTCACCTGGCCTTTCGTTGTCGACTCCTGGTCGATCTGGGAAGGCTCACCACAGCCGAACGGCATGCCTGGCGTCTTTCTGCTTCGTACCATGCTGCTGGTTTTCAGCGCGCTGATGACCCTGCAGTGCCTTGCCATCATGGCTCGCGGCATCCTCGTCCTCGCCGGCGACCGTGCTGCAGCAGAAACAGCACCTTTTGCGCGCACGACGAGCGCACTTGATAACGCAGCATGATGCCGGAACGCTTTACATGCTAACGACTGGCGACGTCATCTCGATCGTCTTCTTCCTTTCAACGTTGCTGGTGCTGTTGAGCGGATTGCCGATCGCCTTTTCGCTGGCAGGCTTGTCCCTGATATTTGCCGGTATCGGTTATCTGTTCGGGGTTTTCGATTTCTCGACCCTGCTCAATCTGCCGCTCCGATATTTCGGCACCATGACCAATGAGGTGCTGGTCGCGGTTCCGCTGTTCATCCTGATGGGCAACGTTCTCGAGCGGTCTGGCATTGCCGAAGCGTTGCTCATAACCATGGGCAAGCTTTTCGGCGCTCTCCGTGGCGGTCTTGGATATTCTGTCATTCTTGTCGGCGCGCTCCTGGCAGCCTCGACCGGTGTCGTCGGGGCAACAGTTGCGGCGATGACCCTGATCGCCTTGCCTGCCATGCTGCGGGCTGGCTATCAGCCAAAGCTCGCGACCGGCATCATCTGCTCCTCGTCAACGCTGGCGCAGATCATTCCACCCTCGACCGTGCTGATTTTCACGGCCGACATCCTTTCGGCTGTCAATCAGACCGCGCAAATGCGGCTTGGCAACTTTGCGGCTTCCACGCTGTCTGCCGGTGAACTGTTCGCCGGTGCGTTGCTGCCGGGCCTGGTTCTTGTCGGGCTTTATCTGATTTTCGTATTTCTAAAATCGGTGTTTCAACCGAACAGCTGCCCGGGGATGGTCCTCACGGAAGAGGATCGGCGCAACCTGCCGCGGGACGTCGTGCTGACTCTGCTGCCGCCCCTCCTGCTGATCATTGCCGTGCTCGGCTCCATTCTCGTCGGCATCGCAACGCCTACGGAATCGGCCTCAATCGGCGTATTCGGTGCGACTCTGCTGGCCATTCTCAATCGCAAACTGACCTGGAGCTCGGCTCTGGAAGCCGGACGCAATTCGATCATCACCACGACGATGATCTTCGCCATTGTGCTGGCCGCATCTTTGTTCGCGCTTACGTTCCGCGGCCTCGGCGGCGAGCACATGGTCGAGCAGGCACTCAAGGATATGCCCGGCGGGGTGACAGGGGCAGTACTCATCGTCATGGCGGTGATGTTCGTCCTCGGCTTCTTTCTCGATACGTTCGAGATCATTCTGATCATGCTGCCGATCTGCGGCGGGCCGCTGATCCTGCTCGGGGTCGATCCGATCTGGCTCGGCGTCGTGGTTGCCATGAATCTGCAAACCAGTTTTCTGACGCCGCCGTTCGGATACGCGCTGTTCTACATGCGGGGACTGGCGCCGCAGTCGGTCAAGACCACCGAGATCTGGGCAGGCGCCGTACCGTTCGTCGTCCTGCAGCTCATTGGCCTCGGCATCCTCTGGTATTTCCCGAGCCTCGCGACCTGGCTGCCAGGCGTGCTCTTGCGCTGATGCAGCCCTTCACGACCTGAACGAAAGATGGGTGAATGACAGAACTTCAAGGCCATTCTGCCGGCCCGTTGCATGGATTGACGGTTGTCGATTTCTCGCGCGTTCTGGCGGGCCCGTTTTGCACGGCGCTCCTGGCCGATCTTGGCGCGCGGGTCATCAAGATCGAGCCGCCGCAGGGTGACGATTACCGCCACATCGGCCCCTTCGTGGATGGCGAGAGCGCGCTTTTCGCATTCGCCAACCGCGGCAAGCAAAGTCTCTCGCTTGACCTGAAGAAGCCGGCTGACCTGGAGTTCGCTCTGCAGCTGGTGGATCATGCCGATGTCGTTGTCGAGAATTTCCGGCCCGGCGTTGCCGACCGGCTTGGTATCGGGGCCGACGCTCTGCTGGCGCGTAATGAGCGCCTCATTTATGCAAGCATTTCCGGTTTCGGACAGAACGGCCCCATGCGGGAACGCCCGGCCTACGACATCATCGTCCAGGCGCTGACCGGGTTGATGTCGATCACGGGCGATCCGAACGGGCCGCCGACCATGGTGGGCGAAGCCTTCGGCGACCTGACGGCCGGTTTGTATGCATCCTGGGCCATTCTGGCCGCCCTTCATCAGCGGCAGCGCACCGGCCGAGGTTGCCAGATCGACCTGGCGATGTTCGACGCCCTGCTGTCGATGATGCCCACGGCGACCTGCCGCTATGTCAGCACCGGTCAGGTCCCGGAGCGTGTTGGCAATCGCCATCCGCTGTCAGCTCCGTTCGGCGTGTTTCGAACAGGTGATGGCCACGTGGTTGTCGCCGTGCTGAATGAAAAGCTTTTCGAGACCTTCTGCAGGGTCATTGATCGGCCGGACTTATTGACCGACCCGCGCTTCAAGTCCGACAGCCAGCGCACCGCCAATGAAGGGGCGCTGCGGGCGGCATTCGAAGCCTGGTCGACTGCCCGGTCGACTGATGTCGTCGTGGCCGATTTATCGGCAGCAGGTGTTCCGGCCGCTGCCATCGAGGATGTTGGAGAGGCGGTGGATTCCGACCATACCCGGCATCGCCAGCTATTCCGTGCGGCCAACCTGGGCGGTCGGACCATTCGCGTTCCTGAACAGCCCGCCGCATTTTCCACGATGCAGCGCGGTGCGGCCAGCCATGTGCCCCGGCTCGGTGAACACGGCGAAAATGTGCGGGAATGGCTTAATCAAAGGATCGCTGCGTCGAAGACTTAGCGACTGGCTCGCGAGAGGAGGAGCGGCGCGACACCGCACTCCTCTGGCAAACCGCAATTCACTCCGCCCTGTCGGCGGGCATGAATGAGATCGCGAAAACCGTGACCTGATGCCTTGCGCCCGGCGTGATCGTGGCGGTCGCGTCCGGCCCGGCGATCACGACCGCATCGCCGGTGCCGAGCCGCGTATTGGCGCCATCATGAGACAACGTGACATGGTCAGAGCGAGCCACGATGAGATTGGCTTCGCCTGAGAGTTCGAGGCTGATCGAATTGTCAGCATCATAGCGCGACAGCCGGTGCCAAATCCGCCCGCGCCGGCTCATCACGTTGAGATCGACAATGGGTCCGTCGACCAACGCTCCGAACGTGGGCACGTCGCCGGCGAATGAACAGGGTTCGCTCGATGGTCCCAGCCGGACAGGCGGTCGGCCGTCGATTCTGAGGTCAATGCCTGCCCCGGATAGGACCGCCAGCGTGCGATCGATTCCGGGAAAGCAGGAGAACGGCCCGTCAGCGGCTACCGTCGCCATGCTGACACGCCAGTCGAACTCATCCAGGCCGGCGCCTTCAGGATGGGCGGCGATCTCGGTGGTCGAGCCGCCGCCGTTCTTCCACGGCATCACGCGATGGCCGCTGGCGCGCAGCAGTCGCATCAGCCGAGAATTCCCGGCAGCTTGAGGCCGTGCTCGCGTGCACATTCGATGGCGATCTCGTAGCCCGCATCTGCATGGCGCATGACGCCCGATGCCGGATCGTTCCACAGCACGCGGGCGAGGCGGGCATCGGCATCTTCGGTGCCGTCGCAGACAACGACCATGCCGGCGTGCTGCGAGAAGCCCATGCCGACCCCGCCGCCGTGATGGAGCGAGACCCAGGTCGCGCCAGAAGCACAGTTCAGCAGGGCATTGAGCAGCGGCCAGTCGGATACGGCATCGGAACCGTCCTGCATGGCTTCCGTCTCGCGGTTCGGCGAGGCGACCGAGCCCGAATCCAGGTGATCGCGCCCGATGACGACCGGGGCTTTCAGCTCGCCATTGCGGACCATCTCGTTGAACGCGAGGCCGAGCCGGTGCCGGTCGCCGAGGCCGACCCAGCAGATGCGCGCGGGCAGGCCCTGAAACTTGATCTTTTCGCGCGCCATATCGAGCCAGTTATGCAAATGGGCGTTGTCCGGCAGCAATTCCTTCACCTTGGCGTCGGTGCGGTAGATGTCCTCCGGATCGCCGGACAGCGCCGCCCAGCGGAACGGACCAATACCCCGGCAGAACAGCGGCCGAATATACGCCGGCACGAACCCCGGGAACGAGAAGGCGTCGGCAACGCCTTCCTCGAGCGCCATCTGGCGAATGTTGTTGCCATAGTCGACGGTCGGCACGCCGGCCTTCCAGAAGTCGACCATGGCCCGCACGTGCTGCGCCATCGAGTGCTTGGCAGCGGCTTCGACTGCTTTCGGGTCTTTGGCGCGCTTTTCTTCCCATTCCGCAAGCGTCCAGCCTGCCGGCAGATAGCCGTTGACCGGATCATGCGCCGACGTCTGATCGGTCACCGCATCCGGCCGGATGCCGCGCCGAAAGAGCTCGGGCACGATCTCGGCGGCATTGCCGAGAAGGCCGACTGACAACGGCTTCCTCTCGGCGCAGGACTTCTCGATCAGCGACAGGGCTTCGTCGAGATTCGTGGTGTGCGTATCGAGATAGCCGGTGCGCAGGCGGAAATCGATGCGGCTCGGCTGGCACTCGATCGCGAGGCACGATGCGCCCGCCATGACTGCAGCAAGAGGCTGCGCACCGCCCATGCCGCCGAGACCTGCGGTCAGGATCCAGCGCCCGGACAGATCGCCGTTGTAGTGCCGGCGGCCCATCTCCACGAAGGTTTCGTAAGTTCCCTGAACGATCCCCTGCGCACCGATATAGATCCAGGACCCCGCCGTCATCTGGCCGTACATCATGAGCCCTTTCCGATCGAGCTCATGGAAGTGATCCCAATTGGCCCAATGCGGGACGAGGTTGGAGTTGGCGATCAGAACGCGCGGCGCATCCTTGTGGGTGCGGAAGACGCCGACGGGTTTACCGGACTGGACGAGCAGCGTCTCGTCGGCTTCGAGCTCACGCAAAGCGGCGATGATGCGGTCGAAGCTTTCCCAATCCCGCGCTGCGCGGCCGATACCGCCATAAACCACCAGTTCACCGGGCTTTTCCGCGACCTCCGCATCCAGATTGTTCATCAGCATGCGCAAAGGCGCTTCCGTAAGCCAGCTTTTCGCGGAAATCTCCGGACCGCGCGGGGCTTTTATCGATCGGGAGTTATCGATTACGGTCATGAGCAGGTCCTCACCAGTCGAATGTTGTCATGAACCGGATCCGCAGATCGTGGGCAGGATAGCGCTGGCAATGTCTGCTATCGCGCCGGAGCGGACGAGATCTGCCGCCGCTTTCAGATCCGGGTGGAAATGGCGGTCGTCCTCGAGATGCGCCACCTCGGCGCGGATGCGTGAGCGCACCTGCTCCAGTACAGGGCTGGATGCGAGCGGCGCATGAAAATCACAGCCCTGGGCAGCAGCCAGCAACTCGATGCCGACGATGTTGACGGCGTTTTCCACCATCGGCAGGAGGCGGCGGGCGGCATGTGCCGCCATGGAGACATGATCCTCCTGGTTGGCGGACGTCGGAATTGAATCGACGCTGGCCGGATATGCGCGCTGCTTGTTCTCGGAAGCCAGCGCCGCAGCCGTCACCTGCGGAATCATGAAACCGGAATTGAGACCCGGCCGGCTGGTGAGGAATGCAGGCAGCCCGGAAAGCGACGGATCGATCAGCATGGCAATGCGCCGCTCGGCCAGCGAGCCGATTTCACAAACGGCGAGCGCGATCATATCGGCAGCGAAGGCAACCGGCTCCGCGTGGAAATTACCACCCGAAAGGGCAATTCCGTCATCCGGGAAAATCAGCGGATTATCCGTAACGCTATTGGCCTCGCTGTCTATCATTGCCGCCGCTTGCCGCAGGACTTCGAGCGCGGCCCCCATCACCTGCGGCTGACAACGCAGGCAGTAGGGATCCTGAATACGCTCGTCGCCCGTCAGATGCGATGCGCGGATTGCAGACCCGGCCATTAGCGACCGGAGCGCATCGGCACTTTCCATCTGCCCCCGGTGGCGGCGCAAGGCATGAATGCGGCGATCGAAAGGTGCGTCGGACCCGCGCGCCGCGTCCGTCGAAAGCGCACCGCTCACCAGAGCGGATCGAAACAGGTTGTCCGCCTCGAACAGTCCCGCCAGCGCATAGGCCGTGGAAAATTGGGTGCCATTGAGCAGCGCCAGCCCTTCCTTGGGGCCGAGCGTAAGAGGCGTCAGGCCCGCACGGGCGAGGGCAGCGCCGGCATCCAGTCTTTCACCCTCAATCATGATCTCGCCGACGCCGATCATCGCGGCGGACATGTGGGCCAGCGGCGCGAGGTCACCGGACGCACCGACAGAGCCCTGCTGCGGCACGACGGGCGTCAATCCGCGCTCCAGCATCGCCGCGATCAGATCGACAGTTTCAAGGCTCACGCCCGAAGCGCCTTGAGACAAACCGGCGAGCTTCAGCGCCATCATCAGACGGACGATTGCAGGCGGCATGGGCTCGCCGACGCCAGCTGCGTGAGACAGGACAATGCGGCGCTGGAGCGTCGTCAGATCGGCGGCATCGATGCGGATGCTCGCCAGCTTCCCAAATCCGGTGTTGATGCCATAGACCGGATCGCCTTTGGCGACGATGGCCGCAACGGCATCAGCGCCCCGCTGAATGACCGGACGGCATGCCGGATCGAGGGTTACGGCCGCTCCGCGATAAATGGCACGCCATTGCGCAAGGCTGACCGAGCCCGGGGTGAGCACCACGGGCCCGCTCATTTTCCCCTCCAGACCCGCTCATAGAGTGGGTTGAACCCTATGCGATAAACGAGCTCGGCCGGCCGCTCGACATTCCAGATGGCGAGGTCGCAATACTTGCCCGCCTCGAGCGTGCCGATTTCATGCAGCAGCCCGAGCGCTCGTGCCGCCTCACGCGTGACGCCGGCGATGCATTCGTCGACCGTCAGCCGGAAGAGTGTGGCACCCATGTTCATGGCCAGCAGAATGGAGTTCAGCGGCGAGGAGCCGGGATTGCAATCCGTCGCCAGGGCGATCCTGGTGCCATGCCGGCGGAACAGCTCGACCGGGGGGGCCTGCTTCTCCCGAATGAAGTAGAAGGCGCCGGGCAGCAGGACGGCAACCGTCCCGGCTTTCGCCATAGTGGCTGCGCCGTCCTCGTCGGTGTATTCGAGATGGTCTGCGGAAAGTGCACCATAGCGCGCCGCCAGCGCCGCGCCGTGCAGATTCGAGAGTTGATCGACATGAGCGCGAACCGGCAACCCGGCCGCCTTCGCCGCCTCGAAGACTCTCGCCGTCTGCTCGGGTGAGAACGCTATGCCTTCGCAGAAGACATCGACAGAATCCGCCAGCTTCTCCCGCACGACAGCCGGCAGCATCTCGTTACAGACAAGGTCGATGTAGCCATCCTTGTCGCCGTTTGCCTCGGGTGGCAGCGCGTGGGCGCCGAGGAAAGTTGTGCAGACCTGAATTGGCCGGTGCTTCGCCAGGGCTCGCGCGGCTCGCAGGCTCCTGACCTCGGCATCGGTTGCCAGCCCGTACCCCGACTTGATCTCGATGGTTGTGACACCCTCGGCAATCAAGGTATCGAGGCGGGGCAAGGCCGTGGCCACCAATTCGGCCTCGCTTGCGGCACGGGTTGCGCGCATCGTCGAAACGATGCCGCCGCCTGCCCGCGCGATCTCCTCGTAGCTCGCTCCCGCAAGGCGCAGCTCGAATTCATGCGCCCTGTCGCCGCCGAAAACGAGATGCGTATGGCAATCGATGAGGCCTGGTGTAATCCAGCGGCCGTCGCAGTCGATCGTTTCCTCCGCGTCTAACGCGGGTGCATCCGCTGCTGGGCCGGCATACACGATCCGCCCCTTGTGGGCAGCCACGATGCCGTCCTCGACAATGCCGAGGCCCGACAGCTGAGGCGCCAGCGTCACCAGCCGGGCCCCCCGCCAGATACGATCACATCGCTCGGTCATGTGCCCTGCGCCCCAGAATGTCAGTTGGCACGAGTTGCAATAATGTCTAGACATAACAGAGGATCGCTCGCGCTGTCCAGATGACTTTCCCAGCTTCAAGGAGGTTCCACTCGATGGCCAGCCTGTGGTTTCGCTCTGCCCTCCTGCCGAGTGGTTGGTCGGACGAGGTCCGGATCACCATCGACGGAGGGCTGGTCGCCAGCGTGGAGGTAGGGACGCCGCCGCGAGCCGGTGACGAGTGCCATGCAGCCGCATGCCCCGGCCTTCCCAACCTGCATAGCCACGCCTTTCAGCGCGGCATGGCGGGTCTCGCCGAGGTTCGCGGACCGGCGGCTGACAGCTTCTGGACCTGGCGCGAGGTCATGTACCGCTTCCTCGATCGCATGGATCCGGACGACATGCAGGCAATCGCCGAGCAGGCCTATTTGGAGATGCTGGAGTCTGGTTTCACCCGGGTCGGCGAATTCCATTATGTCCATCACGATCGCGACGGTACGCCGTATGCAAACCTCGGCGAACTGGCGGAGCGCATCGCAGCGGCTGCTTCAGAGACCGGCATCGGCCTGACGTTGCTGCCCGTATTCTACGCGCATGGCGGGTTTGGCGGCGCTGCGCCCAGCCACGGGCAGCGCCGGTTTCTGAACGACGTCGATCGCTTTGGCCGGTTGATGGAAGCAAGCGCGCGGGCGATCTCATCGCTGACAGACGCGGTGCTCGGCGTTGCGCCGCACAGCCTGCGCGCTGCGACAGCTGAGGAAATTGCAGCAATTCTGCCGATGACGGATGGCCCGATCCATGTTCACGTCGCCGAGCAGATGAAGGAAGTCGAAGATTGCCTCGCCTGGTGCGGCCGGCGTCCTGTGGAACTGCTATTCGAATGCGCGGACGTTGGCCCGCGCTGGTGTCTCATTCACGCGACGCACATCACTGACGCTGAAATGAAGCAACTGGCAAAAAGTGGTGCCGTCGTCGGCCTGTGCCCGATTACGGAGGCCAATCTCGGTGATGGGGTGTTCCCGGCAGAAAGCTATGCGGCTGCGGCGGGCCGTTTCGGCGTGGGCTCGGACTCCAATGTCCTGATCGATGCGGCGGAGGAATTGCGGACTCTGGAGTACGGGCAACGCCTCTGGCATCGTTCGCGGAATGTGATGGCACTGCGCCAGGCCACGGCAACGGGCCGCGCACTCTTCGATGCAGCGCTGACAGGCGGCTCGCAAGCTCTTGCGTCGAGCTGCGGACTTTCCGAAGGACAGCCGGCCGACATCGTTTCCCTTGACGTGAATCGGCCGGAGCTCGCCACGCGTCACGGCGATGCCCTCTTGAACGCCTGGATCTTCGCCAGTCGTGCTGGAGCCGTCGACTGCGTCTGGCGGCGAGGTGAGAAACTGGTCGCGCACGGCCGTCACCACGCCCGCGAGCGCATCGAGGCCCGCTTCAGACTTGCTCTTGCAAAGGTCCTGGCCTGACGGAAAGGCAGTCATGCAAAATGTCATCGACACTCAACAGTCGCATCCGTGCGGATATCGAGGCGAAAATCCTTTCGGGCGAATGGCCGCCCGGCTTCCGTATCCCTTACGAGCATGAGTTGATGGCGCAGTACGGTTGCGCCCGCATGACGGTCAATAGAGTGCTGGCCGCGCTCGCGAATGAAGGCTTGATAGAGCGCCGGCGCCGGGCAGGCTCGTTCGTGGCACGACCGTCCATGCAATCGGCAGTCCTGGAAATCCCCGACCTGCCGTCGGAGATCGAAGCGCGGGGGGAAGCATACGGCTATGAACTTCTCAGTCGCCGGCGGCGGTCAGCAGACCGGCGCGATGCCAATGAGGCAGCCTTGCCGGTCGGAGAGCAGCTGATCCATCTGCGCTGCCGGCACTTCGCAAACGAAAAGCCACTCGCGATCGAGGATCGCCTCATCAGCCTTGCCGCCGTGCCCGAGGCAGCGACCGCACCATTCGACACCGAGCCGCCCGGATCGTGGCTGCTCAATCACGTGCCCTGGACCGAGGCCGAGCATCAGTTCTCCGCAATCAATGCAGATCAGGAAACTGCTACGCTGTTGGATGCGGGCGAAGGTGTCGCCTGCCTGCGCATCCAAAGGCGGACTTGGCGCTCCGGCATCACGATAACATTCGTCCGGCAGGTATTTCTCGGACAAGCCTATCATCTTGTCGCCCGTTTCGGGCCGGGCTGAGGCGTGTCATCGAACCCAAAATCCGTTGCGTCACCCATGTCTTGGACACGTTCCGTGACCCGTGTCTGCGGACTGGACAAAGGGAAAGTGGTGCCGGCAGAGGGACTTGAACCCCCGACCTACCGCTTACAAGGCGGTTGCTCTACCAACTGAGCTATGCCGGCCGATGGCGGCCATGGCGGTCAGCGCGCTTATAGCGCGGGACGGGGCGTCTGGCCAGACGCAGTGGGTCGCGGTGCCTGCATTCAGACTTCATAAAGCTTACCGGCCGAACCGGGACGACGGAGGCAGGGTTTACACGTACAAATAATCTGACCACAAACGAGCCAACCGCGATTGCCGCGCGAGGAGAGCAGTCATGCGTTCACGTTGTCTGTGGGGCGGCCTGGCAGCCGCCTTGGCCTTCGGCTTCATGGCAGTACAGCCGTCCTACGCGGAGGGCTACCGGGCCTGGGACGATGGCCCGGACTATCGCCCGGCCTACTACCCGGCCCCCCGCAAGAGGGTGGTGAGCGGTTACTTCGTCACCGATCCTTATGCCTACAGGTATGAGCCTCGCGGCTACTATCCCTATTACGACTCCGGCTACTGGCGGCCACTGTGCCGCGGAAACACCGTCTGCGTGCCGCGACCCTATCAGCCCCCCTACTGGAAGGCGTGGGGCTATCCCAAGCCGTGGCTGCACCGCCAGTTCCACCGGGTCTACCACGGCAGAATCCGGCCCTGGCACTGGTGAGCGGCCCTACCCGGCCGCCCCGGCTCGCCCCTGGCGTTTGCGTCTTTGGCTCACTTTTCCGGACCGGATCAGGGCCGGGTTGGCCGATATGCGGTCAGCCCGGTCGCGGCTCCCGATGACGCCGCTCGGAACTCCTCGGGCCGAACCGCCGTTGCTCAGCCATAGCAGGCGGTGAGCCCGGAAAAAGTGTCATGCACAAGCCCAGGTCGACGGCCGCCGAGATCAAGGCCGACATCGATCGCGGCCTGACCGGCGACAAGGTTGCAGTGGAAGATCCGGCAGCGGCCCCGCTCGGCACCGATGACGAGGCCGGGGGCACGCCGACCGATCCGATGACATTGGCGGAAGAGCGCGAGCGCGGGCTGAGAACCGGTGATCAGGTCCGCCGTGCGGTGCGCAGCCGGGAGACCGTCGAGGCAAGTGGCGCCCTCCCCTGGATTCTCATTGCCGCCTTCCTGCTCGCCGCGCTCGCGATGGTCTGGCTCGCGGCGGAGTACATCTAGTCAGGCTTCATGCGGCGTCGAGCAGCTCCCGCGTGACGAAGTAGACGCCGGCCTCGCCAGCATCCAGCAACGCTGAGAGCGCCCGCTGGAACTTCTGCGGATTGAAGCCCCACTTCAGGTTGAGGCGCATCTCAGCCGCCGTCTGCAGCGACGGCGCGATGACTTCGTGGCCGCGCTCCAGCATCAACTCGCCGAGGCGGCGGCAGGTGAACACGTCGACGAGCGCTCTGAAGCGCATGAGCGCCGCGAGCTCGCGGGACGGCTCCTTGCCGAGCCTCTGCCGCAGGCAGTCCTCGACGATCCTTGCATCCTCAGTCGTGAGGCCGCGCAGGAAGACGAGACCCCGCCCTTCCGCGATCAGCCGCCGCATTGGCGCCGCGAGATCCTCGGCAGCGACAGTGGGAACATCCGTGAGATCCCAGGTGATGGCCATGGCAGTCACTCCTCGGGGGCATGTCGTCAGTTGGGACGGCGCGAAATGGTGCCGAACGCGGTCCAGGGGGAGCCGGTGAGCACGATGATCTTCTTCGGACGCCGCTCGGTAAGGACAAAGTCGACGCCCTGGCCGACGAGTAGCTTCTCGCCGTTCATGAGCTCCGTTCTGGCGAAGCGGTACTTGCGCCCATCCTCCGCGCGGATGACGCCGGTTCCGAACTCGGGGCGGAACTTGGTGATCTCGCCGTACATGATCCTCTCCAGTGCTTCTTGTCGCCGGACCCGCTGTCGGGTCGCTTCGTGGCTGATCGTGGGGAGAGGATGCTGGATCCGTGCGCTGCGCGCTGTTCCCGGTGGGACAAGGAGTGAGATTCGAAATCCTGCCGCTCCGCGTCACCCTCCCGGCCCTGCGGTCGACCTTTCCCGATGGGAAAGGCCGAGGGAGGTGCGCCAAACCTGAAGCGAATTCACCCGAGCAATTGCCGGACGAGTGTCGTCCAATAGGAGCAGCCGAACGGGATCAGCTCGTCATTGAAGTCGTATTCAGGGTGGTGAAGGCCGGCAGACGGGCCGTTGCCGGCGAAAATGAATGCACCGGGGACGGCCTCCAGCATGAAGGCGAAATCCTCGCCGCCCATGGTGGGCGCGAGATCCGTTTGGACATTGGCCGCGCCGGCCACCTCTGCGGCCGCGCGCACTGCCTTCTCTACCTTCGCGGCATCATTCACAGTAACCGGATAGCTGCGGACGTAGTCGAGCTCTGCCCTGGCATCGAATGCGTCGGCAATCCCTGCGACGGCCTTCTGCAGCCGTTTCGCCACCAGATCGCGAACGCCCTCATCCAGCGTACGCACCGTTCCGGTGAGCGTGATGGCGGGCGGAATGACGTTGAAGGCATCGCCGCCGTTGATCGTGGTGATCGAAACAACCGCGGATTTCAAGGGATCGATGTTGCGCGATACGATCGTCTGCACCGCCTGAATGAGCGCGGCAGTGACCGTGATCGGATCAACGGTCTGGTGCGGGAAGGCGGCATGGCCTCCGATGCCATGAACGCGAATTTTGATTTCATCGACGGAAGCCATGGTCGGCCCTGTCGTGATGGCGAAATGGCCGAGGGGCAAATTCGGCAAATTATGCAGGCCATAGACTTCCTGAACGGGAAAGCGCTCGAACAGCCCGTCGTCGATCATGGCCTTGGCGCCAGCGCCGCCCTCCTCCGCGGGCTGGAAGATGACGACCACGGTGCCGTCGAAGGCGCGGCTTTCGGCGAGGTGACGCGCCGCACCAAGAAGCATCGTCGTATGCCCGTCATGGCCGCAGGCATGCATCAGGCCAGGTTTCGTCGAAGCCCATGGTGCGCCGGTCGCCTCCGTGATCGGCAGGGCGTCCATATCCGCGCGGAGCCCGATCATGCGACCACGAGTGTCGGAATTGCCGCGAATGACGCCTACCACCCCCGTCCGGCCGATCCCGGTAACCACCTCGTCGACGCCGGCTGCTCGAAGTGCGTCCGCCACTTTCGCGGCCGTACGCTCCACGTCGTAAAGCAGCTCCGGATTGCGATGCAGATCGCGGCGAAACTCGACTAGCTCATCGAGCTGACGCGATACCCAGTTTTCGACGGCCATTTCTCACCCCTGGAATTTCCCTCAACTCACAGTCATTCCGCTTTCGACTTCATCCTGTAGCGGAAATCACAATAGCTCGCGCCTTTCATGATGGTCTGCGTGCGCGTCAGCTCGATATCCGGGTTGTAGCCGATACAGAAATCGCCGTCGCGATTGCAGGAGAGCAGATCGCCGATGTGACCGAGGCCCATCTCTTTGTACATTTCCGAGTAGCGGCAGCGCTTCACATTGAAGTTGAGTTTCTCCTTATCCGCCTCGAGGATTTCGATTTCGAGCGCGTCGTCCTTCGTCCACAGCGGCATGATGGCGAGCATATCCTCGAGATTGGGCGCGCGGCCGAGTGACTCTGCCATGCCTTCCCCGTGCTCGATGGCAGCGTTGCTGACGGCCTTGCCGATGACCGCACGCGCCTCCTCCTCACCGGAGCGCTCGCGGATCACCTCGTACACATGCTTCAGGATCATCGCCTCGATGCGGCGGCGCTGCAGAATGGGCATTTGCTGCATGGCATGAAGTCCTTTCGTTGCTCAGCCGAGCTTCGGTTCGGCCAGATCACGACGCTTGTACCAGGCGAGGATCAGCGGCGCGATCCGCCTCGCGATCGGGTGGAAAGGAACGGGTTCGGGCTCGGTCAAAGGTATCGCCAGTTCCTTGGCCGGAACACCATCGACCGCCGCCGCCAGCTCGCGGCCCAGAGCAACCGAAAGCGCCACGCCGCGGCCGTTGCAACCGGTCCAGCTCCACAGGTCCGGCCCGAGGCGATGGAAATGCGGGAAGCGATCCTGAGTAATGCCGATCCAGCCGCTCCAGACGTGGGTGAAACGAACGCCTGCCAATTGCGGAAAGGCCTGGGCGACATTCTCCGTTGTCCGCGCGACGACACGCGCTTCGACGTTATGCGACCCGAGTACGGTCCCGCCAGTGATCAGCCGATTGCGAGCATCATACCGGAAGAAGCGCAGGTCCGCCCGTGTATCTGAAACGGCTTGCCGGCCGGGAATGATGGCCGCCCGCAGATTGTCGCCGATCGGCTCGGTTGCCATCTGCCAGGAGAGCACGGGAACGACCGTGCGCGAGATGCGCGGCTCCAGGCGGTTTTCGATCGCGTCCGTATAGGCGTTCGTCGCGAGCACTACGGCACGGGCATGAACCGAGCCTCCCGCCGTGCGAACGCGCCAACCATCGCCTTCGCGCGTGTACCCCGTCACCGGCGATGCTTCATGCAGGACGACGCCGTGGCGGACGCACACCTCCGCCAGCCCACGCGCCAATGCCAGCGGATTGATGTGCCCGCCGGTCGGATTGAACATGCCGCCGTACCAGAAGTCGGAGCCGAGCAGCCGCGCTGCGGCTTCGCGGTCCAGCAATTCAGCCGGCGAGCCGTAGCGGCGCCATGCCTCGACGCGCTTCTTGCTGAGCCTGATGCGTCCCGGCGAATGCGCCGGCTGAAACCAGCCCGTCTGCTCCGCCTCGCATTCGATGCCTTCGGACTCGACGAGCCGGAAAAGATCGTCCGCGCTTTGCCCGATCAGGCGCGCAAGCCGCTCGCCAGTCTCGCCAAAGCGCTCCACGAACTGGTCGGGCTCGGCCGCGGACATGGTGGGAATGACCTGGCCATTGTTGCGGCCGGACGCGCCCCAGCCGGCGGCCATGGCTTCGAGCAGCATCACCTGCCGCCCGCGCTTGGCCAGATGCAACGCCGTCGACAATCCGGAAAAGCCTCCGCCAATCACGACGACATCTGCCTGGGTTTCGCCCTCCAGGGCAGGCGCGGTTTCGCGCGAAGGCGTCACGGCGGCCCAGATGGATCCAGGCCATTCGATCTTTGTGTTCTGATTCTTGCTCATGCTGCGTTTCCGGCAAGCACCGGCGGCGTCCAGTGCCGTCCGGGAATCGAGGAAAGAAGCTTCCGCGTGTAAGCGTGGCTTGGGTTCGAGAATACGGCCGCCGTCGGGCCGATCTCGACGATCTTGCCCTTCTCCATCACAGCGACACGATCGCAGAGCTGCGCAGCGACGCGCAGGTCGTGCGTGACGAACAGGAGGGACAGCGAAAGCCGGTCGCGCAACTCCGCCAGGAGTTTCAACACCTGCGCCTGCACGGAGACGTCGAGAGCGGAA
Organism: Hyphomicrobiaceae bacterium; assembly: GCA_041687075.1. Lineage (GTDB taxonomy): Bacteria > Pseudomonadota > Alphaproteobacteria > Rhizobiales > Hyphomicrobiaceae > ZC4RG25. The sequence goes on from JAWLCO010000008.1 coordinate 42,796, forward strand.
ACAGGCTCGTCGGCCACGATGATCTTCGGGTCGAGCGCGAGCGCGCGGGCGATGCCGATGCGCTGCCTCTGGCCGCCGGAAAACTCGTGCGGATAGCGATCCGCAGCTGCCGGGCTGAGCTCGACCAGTAAGAGCAATTCCCGCGCCCGCGCGCGCGCCTTCTCCGGAGTCTCACCGTGCACGATCGGACCCTGGGCGATCAGATCGACCACGCGCTTGCGCGGATTAAGCGACGCCATAGGGTCCTGAAAGACCATCTGGATGTCACGCCGGAGCGCGCGTAGTTCGCTGCGTGTCGCTGCGAGCATTTCGGTTTCGCCGAGCATGACGGCACCGCCATCGGCCTCGAGCAGCCGGGTGATGCAGCGCGAAACGGTTGTCTTGCCCGAGCCGCTTTCGCCGACGATGCCGAGGGTTTCGCCCTTGCGCAGCTCGAACGAAACATTGTCGACGGCAACGACTTCATTTCGGCGGCGGCCAAAAAGGGTCCGCTTCGGCTTGAAGGTTTTCTTGAGGCCCGCAACCCGCAAGACGGCAGGGGCACCGGCAATATCCTTCGGCTTAGGCGGCCGCAAATCGGGCACGGCGGCAATAAGTGCCTGCGTATAAGGATGGCGCGGCCGGTTGAGCACCTCGGATGCAGGCCCCTGCTCCACCAGCTCCCCCTGGCGCAGCACGGCCACCCGATCTGCGATCTCCGCCACCACGCCGAAGTCGTGCGTGATGAAGAGTACGCCGGTTCCGAATTTCGCCTGCAGTTCGCGGATGAGCTCCAGCACCTGAAGCTGAGTCGTCACGTCGAGTGCCGTGGTCGGCTCATCGGCGATAATGAGTTTTGGCTGCAGCACGAGAGCCATGGCGATCATCACGCGTTGGCGCTGCCCGCCGGAAATCTGGTGCGGATAGGCGTTGACTGCCGATTCAGGATCAGGGATCCGCACCTGCTCGAGAATTTCCAGGACGCGCGCGTACCGCTCTTTTCTCGAAAGACGAGTATGCAGGCGCAGCACCTCCTCGATCTGCCAGCCGACCCGTTTCTGCGGGTTGAGCGCCGTCATCGGCTCTTGGAAGATCATGGATATCTGGCTGCCGCGCAGGGCACGCATGTGCTTTTCGGTCAGCTGATAGAGATCCTGCCCGTCGAAGCGCACCGTTCCGGCAGTAACGCGCACATGGGGCTCGGGCAAAAGCCGCATCACGGCCGATGCGGCCAGCGACTTGCCCGATCCGCTTTCGCCGACGAGGCAGACGATCTCACCCGCATTGACCGTGAGAGTCATTCCGTCGATCGCCAGCGGCCGGTCCGAACCTTCCGGCAGCGCGATTTGCAGGCCTTCGATTTCGAGAACCGGGCGGGACGTCTGTCGTGCGCTCATGATTTCTTCTGCCGCGGGTTCACGGCCTCGTTGAGGCCCTCTCCGATGAGGCTGAAGGCAAGTACCGTAATGATGATGGCAACGCCGGGAATGGCGGCGCAATACCAGTCGGTACGCAGCACCGAACGGCCCATGCCGATCATGTTGCCCCAGCTCGCGTAGTTGGGATCGCCGAGCCCCAGGAACGCCAGCGCCGACTCCAGCAAAATGGCAATGGCCATGATGACGGACGCGAACACGATCACCGGCGGCAATGCATTGGGAAGGATTTCGCGGAAGATGATCGCCTTGTCGCTGACTCCCAGATTACGCGCCGCCTCTACGAACTCCCGTCCGCGCAGCGACAGGAACTCGGCACGCACCAGCCGCGCAGGCGCCGTCCACGAGACGATGCCGATGGCGATGATCATGTTCTGCAGCGAGGATCCCATGATGGCGACCAGCGCCAGCAGCAGAACGAAGTTCGGTATCGTCTGGAACGCCTCCGTAATGCGCATCAGTGCATCATCGACCCAGCCGCCGAAATAGCCGGAAATGGAGCCGACCAGAATTCCGATGCTGATCGCGAAGACGGTGGAGATGATGCCGATGAGCAGCGACGTGCGCGCACCATGGAAAATGCCAGCTAGAATATCGCGCCCGAGCTGATCCGTTCCGAGCGGCGTGGCCCAGCTCGTGAATGGCGGAATGAGGGGCTCTCCGGCGCGGCGCAACGGATCGACCGGCTCGATCAGGCCTGCTGTCGCCGCCATGACCAACACCAGGGCCAGCAAAATAAGGCCCAGGATCGCCGCCCTGTTCCGCTTGTAGCGTCGCCACAGGACTGCCCAGCCGGAAACCGGCGCCGCGGAAATGCCGATATCAACCGTGCTCATGACAATTCAATCCGCGAGTCGAGGCTGGCGTAGAGCAGGTCTATAAGGAAATTCACGACAATCACGACGATGGAGCTGAGAAAGACGAGCCCCATCAGCATGTTCATGTCGCGCTGGATCACCGCCTGATAGGCGAGCTGCCCGAGGCCGGGAATCGTGAACACCGTCTCGATGACGACCGAGCCGCCGAGAATCGTCGAGAACTGTACGCCAAGCAGCGTGATGACCGGAAGCAGCGCATTGCGCCCGATGTGATGAACCATCAGGCGTGCCTCGCCCGCCCCCTTGGCACGCGCGGTGCGGACATAATCGAGCTCGGCGACCTCGAGCACGCTGGTGCGCATCAGGCGCATGTAGAGCGCGAGGTAGATCAGCGAAAGCGATGCCGTCGGCATGATAAGGTGCACGGCGACGTCCTTCACATGATCCCAGCCCTTGTAAAACGACGGGATGGTCTGAATGCCGCCGACCGGTAGCCAACCGAGTTTGACCGAAAAGAGGACGATCATCATGAGGCCGAGAAAGAAGCTCGGCGTGGCATAGAAGATGAGCCCGAGCGTGCTGATGACGTTGTCGGTCAGCGAGTAGGCTTTGCGCGCCGCGATCGCGCCCAGAACACAACCAATGCTGACAGCAAAGAGCAGCGAGGAAACCATCAGCAAAAGCGTGTTGCCCAGCCGGTCCATGAGCACCGTCGCCACCGGCTGCTCGTGCACGAAGCTCCAACCGAAGTCGAACTGAACCAGCTTGGTCATGTAGATCCACAGCTGCACCCAGACGGGCTGGTCGAGTCCGTATTCGGCGCGCAGCCTCGCAATCACCTGCGGATCGGCGCCACCCATATCACCGACGAGTGCATCGACCGTGTCGCCGGGGGCGAGCTTCAGCAGCAGGAAAGTGCCCACCATGATGATCAGAATGACCGGCACTGCCTGGATGAGACGTCGCAGCAGGTAATTCAGCATGGCCGTCGCGCCCTCTTCTACCCGTCATCCCCGTGCGCGCTGCAGCGCGAAGCGGTGCTCCGAAGACATAGGATCTGGCAACCAGCCGCAGCATCCGCCGCAGGATCCCGGATCAGCGCCGCACCATTTCATGATGCGGCGCATCCGGGATGACGGGTAGAGTATGTTAGCATCTCTCTCCGAGAGCGTGCTTGATCTCAACCCGGCGAGATCACTCGTCGAGCCAGGTGTCGTAAGCCGACGAGGAGTTCCAGCGCGGCGTGTTGTGGTGGTTCTTCACCTTCTTGCTCGTCACCGAGATGAACGGATGCTCGATGGCGAAGATGATGGGAACTTCTTCCATCACCAGCCGCTGGATCTCATGATACATCGTCGCACGCTTCTCTGGATCGAGCTCGGAGGCGGCGTCGTCGATCATCTTGTCGAGCTTCTCGTTGGTGTAGCCGAACTGGTTCGACCACGGCGTGCCTACCGGCGTGCCGCTGCGCAGCCAGACCATTGTCGAGACAGCCGGGTCGGCGCGGAACTGGTGCCAACCGTTGGCCGTGTCGAAATCGTGGTCGCGATAGACGCCGTTGAGGAAGCCTGGTGCGTCGTTCGTCAGCAGCGTCACCTCGATGCCGATCTCACGCATGGACTGCGCGAAGAACTCGGCCCAAAGCTGCGTGTACTCGCCCCACGGCGCCGGGCGGTGGCGCAGTCGCAGACGAATTCCGTTGGCGTCAGGCTTGTAGCCCGCCTCGTCGAGCAGCGCCTTGGCCTTCTCAGGGTCGTACTCGTAGGTCCTCACGTCGTCGGTATAGTTGGCACCGCCGACCGACGGGATGGGACCGCGGCCGGGCTTCGCGAAGCCCCGCATGATCGTCTTGATCGCCCGGTCGATGTCGAGACCGTGATAGATCGCGCGGCGCACGCGGATGTCGGCCAGCGCCTTGTTGCGATGGTTGAACTCCACGGTGCTGTGGGCGACATTGTTCTCGTAGCCCTTGGTGCCCACGTCGAAGCGCGGGTCCTTCGACAGCCGCTCGATGTCCGCCATCGAGATGCCGATGAATCCGGACTCGTGGATCTCGCCGGCCTCGAGGGCTGCCGCAGCGGCCGACCGGTCCGGAATGAAGCGCCAGACAATCCGATCGAGATAGGGGTATTCCTTGCCGCGCCAGTAATCCTCGTTGCGCTCGGCGATGACGTACTGGCCACGCTCGTACTGCACGAACTTGAACGGCCCGGTGCCGACAGGGGCTGTGTTGTGCTCGTTCTTCAGGAAATCCGTGCCCTCGTAGAGATGCTTCGGCAGCGGATGGCCGAGGTCGGGCATGGCGGCAACCAGCAGCGACAGCGGCATGGGCCGTGAATAGCGGAACACTGCCGTGTGCGGATCGGGGCAGTCGACGGCCTCGAGGTACTGCTGCAGCGTCGAGCTGTAGTTGAGCAACTCCTTCCAGAACTTCATCGCGGTGAAGGAGACGTCATCGCAGGTGAACGGCTTGCCGTCGTGCCACTTCACGCCCTCGCGCAGCTTGAACGTGATCGTCTTGCCGTCTTCGGAGGACGACCATTCGGTGGCCAGCACGCCGACGTAGCCGTCGTAGGTCCGGTCGATCAGCGGCTCCACGATCTTGCCGGTGATCTCATAGACGCCGTTGGATGCGCGCGTCGCCGGGTTCAGCACACGCTGCTCCGAAACCATGTGATAAAACAGCGTGCCGCCACGCTTGGGGGCCTCGTCCGCCGCCAATGCGGGCGACAGGGCACCAGCGGCCAAAAGGCCACCCAGCAGTGATGGCGCAAGCCATCGAGTCAGTTCCGGCATGTCCGTCTCCGTCCGATCACGGGAAATAATTTTATCGAGCTAATCTTGTGGCGCGCGGCTGCGCCGGTGTCAAGAATGGCTTGCTCAATATGGGCGCGATGCGGGGGCCGCATTGCTCAGACCAGCGGCAATTCTCTGGCTTGATGAGCAAATTATTTCTGTTCGCCGCTTCGGACCGCGACGACATTCGATATCCCGGCCGAACACGCGCACGCGCTTGCGCACCTCCCGGGGAGGTGAGCAGCTATGCACAACGGTGAGTGCAGGTATCGATGTCCCGCAGGAGCCTTGCGGGCAAGCGAGTGCCAGCGACGGGAGGTGCGCCGGCTACTCTTTCACCGCTCCGGTCATCGACGAGACGTAGTGCTCGACAAAGAAGGAATAGAGGATCACGACCGGCAGCGAGCCGATCAGGGCGCCGGCCATCAGCGAGCCCCACTCGTACACATCGCTACGCACGAGCTCCGTCAGCACGCCTACCGGAACCGTCTTGTTCTCGGAGGACTGGATGAAGGTGAGCGCGTAGATGAACTCGTTCCAGGATAGTGTGAATGCGAAGATGCCAGCCGATATCAGCCCCGGCACGGAAAGCGGCAGCAGCACCTTGGTCAGGATCTGCCAGCGCGAGGCCCCGTCGATCAGGGCGCATTCCTCCAGCTCGTACGGGATCGACCGGAAATAGCCCATCAGCAGCCAGGTGCAGAAAGGCATGAGGAAGGTCGGGTAGGTGAAGATGAGCGCAAGCTTGGTATCGTAGATGCCGAAGCCGAACACCATCAGCGCCAGCGGAATGAACAGGATCGACGGCGGCACGAGGTAGGCCAGAAAGATCGCGAGCCCGACGTACTTCGCCCCGGTGAAGCGCAGCCTCTCGATGGCGTAGGCCGCGAACACGGACGCCGCCAGTGATACGAACGTCGATGCCACCGAGATGACGATCGTGTTCCACAGCCAGCCCGGATAAGACGTCTCGAACAGCAGATACTTGATGTGATCGAGCGTCGGCTCGACGACCCAGAAGGGGCTGTAGTTGGCGTAGTCCGTAAGCTGGTAGTTCGGCTTCACCGCAGTGACGGCCATCCAGTAGAACGGGAACAGCAGCACGAACACGAAGACGAACAGCGGAATGTAGATGGTGACGATCCGGCGCGGCAGGCGCTCGAGATAGCCCATGCCGCCTTCGTCGCCGGCCTGCGCCGTGGCAATATCTTCCTTGCGGGAGGTGGCAACTGTCATTGGATCAATCCTCTCGCAATGCCGTCAATCAGCGCCGCCCTGCTGCCAGCGCCGGCGCTGCAGGCCGAAATAGCTGAACAGGATCGCGGCCAGCAGGAACGGGATCATCGCCACCGCGATCGCGGCACCCTCGCCGAGGTGGCCGCCGGGGATGGCACGCTGGAAGCTCAAGGTGGCCATCAAATGCGTGGCGTTGAGCGGACCGCCGCGGGTCAGCACGTAGATGAGCTGGAAGTCCGTGAACGTGAAGAGCACGGAGAACGTCATTACAACCGCGATGATCGGCGTCAGCATCGGCAGCGTGACGTAGCGGAAGCGCTGCCACGGCGTTGCGCCATCGAGCGTTGCTGCTTCGTGCAGCGATGGCGGAATGGTCTGCAGGCCGGCAAGCAGCGAGATGGCGACAAAGGGAATGCCACGCCAGACATTCGCCGCAATGACCGAGGCCCGGGCATTCGTGGCATCACCGAGGAAGTTGATCTGCGTCTCGATCAGTCCCCACTCCATGAGCACCCAGGAAATGATCGAGAACTGGGCGTCGTAGATCCACCAGAAGGCAATGGCGGACAGCACCGTCGGCACCACCCAGGGCAGCAGGACGATGGCGCGGAAGAAGGCCTTGAAGGGCAGATGATGATTGAGGATCAGCGCGAGCCAGAGGCCCAGCGCGAATTTCAGGATCGATGCGGCGACGGTGTAGAGGATCGTGTTGAAGACGGAGAGCCAGAAAACAGGATCGTCCCACAGCAGCTCGTAGTTCTCGAGCCCGATGAAGACGCCTTCCCGGCCGATCCGCGTATCGGTGAACGCGAGCCAGACGCCGAGGCCCAGTGGGTACGTGAGGAACACAAGCAGAAAAACTGCCGCGGGCAGGAGAAAGAGAAGCCCGAGCACGTTGCGGCCCTGGCTCAGATCGACACGCAGCCAGCTCTGACGTGCTTCAGGTTTCGCTGCGGCCATGCTCATGCTTACCTCTGGGGATGACGATGTCGTTCCGATTGGAGTTGAAACGGTAGCAGGAGGCAATGCCTTTACCTCTCCGATGGGGAGAGGCCGGCCGGCAGGGCCGAGTGAGGGGGGGTTACAACATCTGCCGTCGTTTCCCCCCTCACCAGCCCTCTCCCCAGTGGGGAGAGGGACATGTCTGTGGCGCGCTAAAGCGTACCGATCGGAAGCGGACCTCGCCTAGACCCGGTAATAGCGGTTGGCACGCTGCTCGGCGCGCTTCGCCGCCTCTTCCGGTGTGCGCTGGCCCGTAGCGGCCTCGGCCACCATGTCGACGACGATGTAGTCCGCCATCACGGCCGCGGAGGCATAGCCGAGCGGACCGGCATAGCCGTTCGGCCGCAGCGTCTCGGAAGCCTTCGCATACGGCGCATGGACCGGATCCGACGTCCAGACCGGGTGGCTCTCGTAGGCCTTCAGCGGCTGGCAGCAGTAGGCGCTGGAACCCTCGAGCCATGCGTCGAACTGCGGCTTGTCGTACATGAACTGCAGGTAGGCGAGCGCGGCCTGCGGATACTTCGTGTACTTGAAGATCACCGCAGAGGTGGTCTGGTGCAGCTCCACCTTCTTGCCGACCGGGCCTACGGGGAAGTTCGTCGTCCGAATGTCCTTGGCCATGTCGGCGAGCTTCGGGTCGTTCTTTGCCGCGTAGTAGAGCGATACGCCGTTGGCGGTCACCGACACCTCGCCCGCCAGGAACGCGCGGTTGTTGTTGACGTCGAGCCAGCTCTCCGTGCCGGGGATGAACGTCTGATACAGCTCGCGCGCATAGCGGAGCGCGGCGATCGTCTCAGGACTGTTGACGACAACCTTGCCGTTCTCGTCGACCATCTGGCCGCCGTGGCTCCACAGCACCCAGTGGCAGAAGTTGTTGCCGTCGCCGACGCCGTGGCCGAGCGTGAAGCCGACCGGATGGCCCTTGGCCTTCAGCGCCTTGCAGAGCTCGAGGAAGCCGTCGGTCTTGTCCGGGAACTCCGAGAAGCCCGCCTCCTTGACCCAGCTCTCGCGATAGCAGACGGCGTTGCCGATGGCCGCAAGCGGCAGGGCGACAAAGCGGCCGTCGCGCTTGGCGTAGCCCTCGAGGCCCTCATACCAGCCGCCGTACTGCTCACCCAGCGAGTTGGCGAGGTCCGTCACATCGAGCAGCTTGTCCGGATACTGATGGGCGTCATCGAACCACACCCAGACGATGTCCGGGCCCGAGCCGACGTTGGCCGCGACCGCGGACTTCGGCCGAATGTCCTCCCAGCTCTCCTTGTCGATGCGGACCTCGACGCCCGTGGCTTCCGTGAACTTCTTGGTGTTGGCGATCCAGGCGTCCTCATCGCCCTTCACGAACGGCGCCCAGCGCAGTACGCGCAGCGATGCGCCCTTTTCCGGCACATACTTCGGCGCCTGGGCGCGCGCGGTGCCAACGAGCGGCAGACCCGCCGCACCGGCGACCAGGCCGCCGGTTCCAATCATGAAGTTGCGTCTTGAGATCGTCATGGGTGTTCCTCCTCAGCAGACGATGGCGGCACCGGCATTGCATGCTCTGCTGCTGCCGGTGCATTCCTGAATTTCTCGAGTTGTTCAGCCACGGCGAACTCCAACACCGGACTTGTCAGATGCGCTGGCCCGTCTCCTGGTCGAACAGGTGGACGAGAGCAGGATCGGGGGAGAGGGGCAGCTTGTCACCGGGGCCAACCGCGACGCGCTCACGGAACACGCCGACGATGTCCTGGCCGCCGAGCCTGGCAAAAACCTGCGTCTCCGAACCGGTCGGTTCGACCACACCTACCTCGACCGGAATGCCGCTCTCCGAATCTATGACGAAGTGCTCGGGCCGGATGCCGTAGATGACCGGCCGCCCGTCGGACCCCTGCGGCACCTCCTTGACCGGCAAAGCGATGCCCGAGTCGGTCACCACGCGCGGCGAGCCGTCGGAGACGACCTTGCCCTTGATGAAATTCATGGCCGGCGAGCCGATGAAGCCGGCAACGAACAGGTTGGCCGGCCGGTCATAGAGGTCCAGCGGCTGGCCCATCTGCTCGACGATGCCGTCGTGCATCACGACGATCTTGTCGGCCATGGTCATGGCCTCGATCTGGTCGTGGGTCACGTAGACCGTCGTCGTCTTGAGCCGTTGGTGCAGCTCCTTGATCTCGGTGCGCATCTGCACGCGCAGCTTGGCATCCAGGTTCGACAGCGGCTCGTCGAAGAGGAACACCTGCGGGTCGCGGACAATGGCGCGGCCCATGGCGACGCGCTGGCGCTGACCGCCGGAGAGCTGGCGCGGATACCTGTGGAGAAGATTCTGTAGTCCCAGAATATCGGCTGCCTTGTTCACGCGCGCCTCGATTTCGCCCTTTGGCGCGCCGTTCAGCTTCAGCGAGAACGCCATGTTGTCCGCCACGGTCATGTGCGGATAAAGGGCGTAGTTCTGGAAGACCATGGCAATGTCCCGCTCCTTCGGCGGGACATTGTTGACGACCCGATTGCCGATGAGGATCTCGCCGCCCGTGATGCTCTCGAGCCCGGCGACCATGCGGAGCAGTGTGGACTTCCCGCAGCCCGAAGGCCCAACGAGAATGACGAACTCGCCGTCAGAGATGTCGATCGACACGCCGTGGATGACAGCCGTCGTCCCGAAAGATTTACGGACACCCCTGATTTCTACCGACGCCATTTCTGGCTGTACCTCCCCCGAAGACTGCGTTCCACGACGCCGGCTCTTCCGAGCAGCAGACGGCGCTGCCGCCTTGCATGGCCATGGCTGAATTGTGCACTGGTTAGCGGGCTATCCCTTGGCCGTCAATATGTCAGCCAGATCTCCATCTCAGGTGGTATCCGGCGCTGTCTGGGCCTGCTCCGAGAGGGGGCGGGACGGCGACTGCCGACGGCATCGGACCATCCTCGCAATGAAATATTGAGGACGATGGCAGCCTCCACTGCCGGGCGTCACTTCATGCTCGCGGCTGCTGAATGTCTGCACGCGAAGCCGGCATTAACCTCACTGGTCGAAGCTCGAAACCAAAGCGCAGCAGGCGCGTTAGCCCGGCGGACGGGAGAGCTTCCATGGCGACCGCCAGGCCAAAAGGCTCGTCCTCTCGGCCGTCGTCCCCTCGGCCTGAGCATCAGGTGACCGGACGGGATTATCCGGCGGAATGGGCGAGGCGATTCGAGCTCTATCTGGATAAGGGACCGCGCCGCCTCGTGCTCTATGGGGCGCTGTTCGGTGCATTCGTCATAGTTGTGGTGATTTCCGCGATCATGAGGTTCGGCTCGTAGACGGACCGCTGCCAGGGGACCGGGTCACACGCAGGACTCGACCATGGAGGCCAGGCCGATAACCCGGCGGCCAGGAGATCGGAACGGAAAGCTCAAGCCTTCACCACGACCATGCCTTCGTGGAGATATCGCCCATGTCATTGCAGAGCAAGGTCGCGATCGTCACCGGCGGCAACAGCGGAATTGGTCAGGCAATCGTTCTCGAATTGGCTCGGCAAGGCGCCGCCGGCCTTGTCATCGACTATGTGGTTCACCCGGAGGCCACAGCGGAGCTGGAGCGTGAGATCACCAAGCTCGGCGGCCAGGCCATCGGCGTCGATGCCGACGTCAGCAAGATCGACGATCTGCAGAAACTCGTCGATGCGGCGGTCGCCCATTTCGGGCGGCTCGACATCATGGTGAACAACGCAGGCATCGAAACGCGCACCTCGGTCCTCGATACGGCGGAGGAGCAGTACGACAGGGTTTTACGAATCAATTTGAAGAGCGCCTTCTTCGGCACCCAGATTGCTGCCAAGCAGATGATCAAGCAGGGCGAGGGCGGCCGCGTCATCAACATCACGTCGGTGCACGAGGACTGGCCGATGCCCGGCAATACGCCCTACTGCCTTGCTAAAGGGGGCATGCGGATGCTTACGCGCACGGCCGGAGTCGAGCTCGCACCTCACAACATTCTGGTCGTCGGCGTGGGACCGGGCGCGGTCGCGACGCCCATCAATCTCGGCACCATGGAAGATCCAGCCAAGCTCCAGAAGCTGAATTCGGCCATCCCGCTCGGGCGCATGGCGCGCCCCGAGGAGATCGCGAGCGTCGTCGCCTTCCTCGCCGGCGACGGCGCGAGCTATCTCACCGCCACCAGCATCTTCGCGGACGGCGGTCTCATGCAAAGCAGTGTCGGCCTGTAGCGGACCAGCCGCTATGGACAAGCATTTCGACGTCATCATCATCGGCAGCGGCGCTGGCGGGGGGACGCTCGCGCGGCATCTTGCGCCTTCGGGAAAGAGCATTCTCATTCTCGAGCGTGGCGACTGGCTCAAACGAGAAGCGCTGAACTGGGACGCGACGGCCGTCTTCCCGCAGAACCGCTACGTCTCGCCCGACACATGGTACGACCGCAACGGCCGGCCGTTTCAGCCGCAGGTACACTATTTCGTTGGGGGCGCTACGAAAATGTTCGGCGCCGCCCACTATCGCCTGCGCCGGGAGGATTTCGGCGAGCTGCGCCATTATGATGGAATCTCCCCAGCGTGGCCGATCAGCTATGAGGAATTGGAGCCGTATTACGCCAAAGCCGAGCAGATGTACCATGTTCACGGGCTGCGGGGGCAGGATCCAACCGAGCCCCCCGCCAGCGGCCCCTATCCGTGCCCACCTCTCTCCCACGAACCGCGCATTCAGCAGCTGTTCGATGACATCGCTGCGGCCGGCTACCATCCGTTCCCTGCTCCTACCGCCATCATGCTGGACGAGAGCGACATGGCGTACAGCACCTGCATCCGGTGCCAGACCTGCGACGGCTTTCCCTGCCTCGTGCATGCCAAATCCGACGCCGAAGTCGTGGCGGTGCGACCGGCCGTCGAGTTTTCCAATGTGACGCTCCTCCGCAATGCGCAGGCGCTCAGGCTTGAAACCGGTCCAGCAGGCACTTCGGTCAACGCAGTCGTCGCGGAGGTCGAAGGTGAGCAGGACATCTTCCGCGGTGACATCATCGTCGTGTCCTGCGGCGCCGCGAACAGCGCCAGGCTGCTGCTGATGTCGGCCAACGACAAGCACCCCAATGGGCTCGCCAACGCCTCGGATCAGGTCGGTCGCAACTATATGTTTCACAACAGCCAGGCCGTGCTCGCGATTTCGCGCGAGCCCAACCCGACCATGTTCCAGAAAACCCTGGCGTTGAACGATTTCTATTTCGGCACGGATGAATTCGATTACCCGATGGGTAACATCCAGATGATGGGCAAATCATTAGGCCCGATGTTCCGTGGCGAGAAACCCCTCGAAACCGCTCTCCTCCCGATGCGTCTGCTCGACGACATCGCCTACCACGCCGTCGATTTCTGGCTCACGACCGAGGATCTGCCTGATCCCGACAATCGGGTCACCGTAGACAGGTCGGGCAAGCTGACGTTGAGCTATACGCCGAACAACCAGGTACCCGCGCAGAAGCTCTATGCGAAACTGAAATCGATGCTGGGGCACCTGGGAATGCATCCCGATCACCTGATCCCGCGTGATGCCTATATGAAAACCGAAATTCCCATCGCAGGCTGCGCCCATCAGGCCGGAACATGCCGTTTCGGCCGGGATCCGCAGACATCCGTTCTCGACGTGAATTGCAAGGCGCACGAGCTGGATAATCTTTACGTCGTGGATACGAGCTTCTTCGTCAGCATCGGTGCGGTGAATCCTTCGCTGACCGCGATCGCCAATGCGATCCGCGTAGGCGACCACCTGTTGCAGCGGCTGACTTGAGGAGCGGCAGGGCACTGAGAACTTAAAACTGTCGTACCGGGGCTTGTCCCCGGCATTCAACTCTCCACAGGCGCTGGCGCCAGCGGCATGATGATCCGGGCGACGAGCGCCGGATTGGCCCGTTAGAGTCAAGCGATAGGTGCGAAGAATTGGAAATTCAGCAGGTGACGCTTCCGCTCACCTGAAGTTTCGCCTGCCAGATCACCGTATCTCCCAGAATGAACAGGACATCGTTCTTCGGGCCGCCGAATGTGAAATTCGCCACGCCCGGCGCCATGATTTCGCCGAGCAGATCGCCGCTCGGCGTGAACACCTGCACGCCGGTTGCCGACGAAGTGTAGACGCGGCCCTGGCTGTCGACCTTGATGCCGTCTGGGGCGCCAGGACTGACCACGGCAAACAGCCTCTCGTTCCGCAATTGTCGCCCTTCATGCACGTCGAAAGCGCGGACGTGATGTGGCAAGCCGACGAAATAGGTGCCAGGCGCCTGATTGGCGCCGGTATCAGTCATGTAAAGCACGGATTCGTCCGGTGAGAAGGCCAGCCCGTTCGGCTTGTTGAAGCTGTCGGCAACCACTGCGGTTTCGCCCGTGGCAGGATCATGGCGATAGACGTACGTGCCGACCTCGGGCGCACCCTTGAAGCCTTGAACCTCGCCGTAGTTCGGATCGGTGAACCACACGGTGCCATCACTCTTCACCACAACGTCGTTCGGCGAATTGAAGTGAAGTCCCCGCCATTGATCGACCATCGTCTCGACCGCGCGGGTCTTGAGGTTCATGCGGCTGATCCGCGCCGGGGTGTCCTTATAGCCCTGCTCGCAGATCAACAACCGACCATCGCGGTCGAGCGTCATACCGTTCGCCATGTTCGAGGGAAACCGAACCGTTTCGAGCGCTTGCGCCTCGAACGGAAACTCCTCGCCCGCCAATTGCACGCGCTTTACCGCGATGTTCTTCGGCCCTGGCTCAGGCACGGTCGTGAAATACAGCGCATGCTCTGCAGCGACATAGACCGGCCCTTCGTGCGCGTTCGTCTCGATCAGGACGGGCCGTCTGAAATCCGAGCCGAGCACCGCGTTGAACTCGCCGCGATAGGTAGCGAATATTGCGCTGTCGTCATGACCTGGTGAACGAGCCATTGCCTGTAATTCACATGATGACATCACGTCACTGATGATCGATGATGCCCGGCGCGCTGTTTCAGCGGATTTTCTGAAAGCACCAGATTGTGCGCACTGTTGACCAGCGCGATGTGCGAGAATGCCTGCGGAAAGTTGCCGATCAGGCGCTTGGATGATGAATCGTATTCTTCCGCCAGCAGCCCGACGTCGTTGGCGAGTCCACAGAGGCGTTCGAAAAGCCGCTCCGCCTCCTGGATGCGGCCCTGCATGACAAGATTGTCGACAAACCAGAAACTGCAGGCCAGAAAGGCTCCTTCGCCGGGCGGCAGGCCGTCCTTGCTTCCACGCGTATCGTAACGCATGACAAGGCCGTCGACCATCAGGTTGCGCTCTATCGCGGCCACTGTCCCCCGAACGCGAGCATCGCTCGCCGGCAGAAAGCCGACGAGCGGCATGAGCAGCACGCTGGCATCGAGCGAGTCGGCACCATAATATTGGGTGAACGCACCGACATCGGGATTGAACGCCTTCTGGCAAATGTCGTCGTGGATTTCCTGCCGTATGGCTTTCCAGCGATCGATCGAACCTTCAATACCGAACTCCTCGGCAAGTTTGACGGCGCGATCAAATGCGACCCAGGCCATGACCTTGGAATAGGTGAAGTGCTGGCGGCCACCCCGGACCTCCCAGATCCCTTCGTCCGGCTCGCGCCAGATCTCGGCGAGGTGATCGAGAAGGGCCCGCTGCAGGTCCACGTCGAGGGCGCCCATTCCGCCCCGGCGCCCCTGATAGAAAACGTCCATGACTTCGCCATAGACATCGAGCTGCAATTGATTGGACGCGGCATTGCCGATGCGCACCGGCGTCGCGCCCTGGTAGCCGGGCAGCCAGGGCAGCTCCAATTCGGTCAGCCGTCTCTCTCCGTCGATGGCATACATGATCTGAATTTGCTGCGGACTACCGGCAACGGCCCGTAACAGCCATTCGCTCCAATCCCGCGCGGCCTGATAAAATCCGCCGTTCATCAGGCTCAGCAATGTGAACGTGGCATCCCGCAGCCAGCAATAGCGATAATCCCAATTCCGCGATCCACCGAGTTGCTCGGGCAGAGAGGTCGTCGGTGCCGCGACGATGCCGCCGGTCGGACGGTAGGAGAGTGCCTTCAGCGTAATCAGGGACCGGCGCACAACACCTGACCACTTGCCTGCTTCGCGGCAATCCACCAACCAGTTGCGCCAGAGCTTTTCGGTTTCGGATAGCGCGGCGATCGGGTCGATGGGGTCAGGAACCGCTCGATAGGATTGACCGTAGCTGAGGACAAAAGGCACCGTCTCGCCTTCCGAAACAACGAAATTGCCCACGGTCTTAAGATTGTCCCCGTGCAGTTCGATCGGCGTTCGCAGCACCGTCATATTGGGTCCAGCGACGGCACGCAGCGCACCATCCTCGAGACGCGTCACCCATGGTACGAGCTGGCCATAGTCGAAGCGCAGGAGAAGCTCGCAAGACATGGCGAGCCGGCCACGCTTACCCACGACGATGCGGACCACATCCGATGCCTTGCCTGGCTCCGGTCGCGTGCTTCCTGTGAGTGGAGCGCGAGGCGGCATGAAATCAATCAGTGTGACGGCACCGTCGCCCGTCGAGAATTCGGTCTCGAGGATCAGGGTGTCGTCGCGATAGCGCCGCGTGATTTGCGCCTTTGCGTCGACCGGCCCGATCCGCCACCGTCCGTGCGCGGGAGTGCCGAGCAATGCGGCAAAACAGGCGCCGCCATCGAATCGTGGCCAGCAGAGCCAGTCGATCGAGCCATCCCGGGAAATCAGCGCTGACGTTTCGCAGTCGCCGATGAGAGCATAGTCCTCGATCGGGTGCGCCATTGCCGCGGCCTGTCTGCTTTGCGAGGTTGTTTACACTGTTCGCCCGCTTGACGGGACGCAACTTGGCGAAGCTGTACCGCGTTCCTCGGCTCGGCATCATCGGCATTCGGCGACAATCACCACATTTTCCGCCGCCAAATGCCACGCTTCCGATGACGATCTCTCGCGCCAAAAAACGCAGATTCCTCTGCTGGCAGTTATAATGACGATCCAGCGCGCCGGGTACCTTGGATTTGCAATAGCCGTTTCGATGGTTAACCCCATGGGGGAAGATGCTGATGCTCGACCTCGCAGTTTACCAAAAACCCGAAGAGATACTGAATTCGCGGACGGAAAGAGAATGATCAGAATGGCTCTCAGCCCGTGCGGACCGGCCGGAGACTCATCCCAGCCCGGCCTGAGCATCAGGAAGCGAGCCTTAGACTGACCAATCGAACCGCAAGGCATGATCGTGAGACAAGCGCTTGCCAATCGATTGCAGATGATGGCGTCAGCTTTGGGCTTGGCGCCGTTTCCTCCCGGCTGTGGCGCGCTCGCAAGCCCGGTTCTCGATCCCAAAGGTCCGATTGCACTCGCGCAGCAGCAGCTCCTGTTCGATGCCGTGGCCATCATGATGATCGTGATTGTGCCGGTCTTCATCATGGCTGCTCTGTTCATCTGGCGCTACCGCGGCACCAACCGCAATGCGCGCTACACGCCGAACCTCGCCTATTACTGGCCGGCGGAAATTCTGATCTGGGGCGTGCCGGCGGGCATCATATTCTGGCTCAGCTTCCATTTGTGGGACGGCACACACAGGCTCGATCCGTACAAGGCACTCGGCACAGGCGTCGAACCGCTTCAGGTCGAGGCGGTAGCGCAGGACTGGAAATGGCTCTTCATCTATCCCGAGCAAAACGTCGCCGTGGTCAACGAGCTGGTGTTTCCGTCGGGCAGGCCGCTCGCGATCAGAATTACGTCGGACACGGTGATGAACTCCTTCGTAATCCCGGCGCTCGGGGGACAAATCTACGCCATGGCCGGCATGCAGACGCGGCTGCATCTTCTCGCCGATGAGCCCGGGGAGTTCTGGGGCCGCAATGTCCAATATAGCGGGCGCGGTTTTGCCGATCAGCAGTTTCGGGCCATTGCCACCGCGACCAGGGACGAATTCGAGGCTTGGGTAGCGAAAGTCGGGGCTTCCTCGGACACTCTCGATGCAGCCACCTACGGACGGCTCGCAAAGCCGAGCACGAAAGTTCCAGTGACATACTATTCTGGCGTCGAGGCTAACCTCTTCGACAAGATTATTGCCAAGTGGCGCCATGGTGGCACCGCTCATCCCGCTCCGAGCACAGCAGAGGCGGAGCAAGCGAAGTGAGGGCCAGTGGACATTTTCGGTAGGCTAACAATCGAAGCATTTCCGTTCTATAGCGCCATCGCTGCCACCGGTGCAGCGGTCACCGTGCTTGGTGCGCTTTCGGTGATCGCCGTGATCACGTACTTGCGCGCGTGGCGCGTCGTGCTGCTCGATTGGGTATCGAGCCTCGATCACAAGAAAATCGGCATCATGTACGTCATGCTGGCGCTCGTCATGCTGATGCGCGGCTTCATCGATGCAGCCATGATGCGCAGCCAGCAAGCGATCGCCTCCGGCAACGATGGCTACCTGCCCGCAGACCATTTCGACCAGATTTTCACGTCTCACGGCACGATCATGATTTTTTTCATGGCCATGCCGTTCCTCTCAGGGCTCATCAACCACATCATGCCGCAGCAGATCGGGTCGCGCGACGTGGCTTTCCCGTTCATGAATGCGATCAGTTTGTGGCTCACCGCAGCGGGTGCCGGTCTCGTGCTCATCTCGCTCGTTATCGGCAAGTTTTCGACCGCAGGCTGGACCGGCTATCCACCCTATTCCGGCGCCGAGTACAATCCCGGTGTCGGTGTCGATTACTGGCTCTGGGCGGTGCTCATCGCAGGTGCCGGCTCGACCATGAGCGGGATCAATTTCCTTGTCACCATCCTCAAGTGCCGCGCGCCGGGCATGCAGCTGTTCCGCATGCCGCTGTTTACCTGGACCGTGTTCGTCACCAGCATTCTGATGATCTTTGCTTTTCCGGCGCTCACGGTCGCCGGCGGCCTGCTCGCGCTCGACCGCACATTCGGCATGCACTTCTTCACCAATGCCATGGGCGGCAACATGATGAACTACATCAACCTGTTCTGGTTGTGGGGTCATCCCGAGGTTTACATCCTCATACTGCCGGCCTTCGGCGTGTTCTCCGAGGTGGTTGCCACGTTCAGCCAGAAGCGGCTGTTCGGCTACATATCGCTGGTGCTGGCGACAATGGCGATTGGCATTCTGTCGTTCAGCGTATGGCTCCATCACTTTTTCACGATGGGCTCCAGCGCCGATGTCAATTCCTTCTTCGGCATCATGACCACCATCATTGCCGTGCCGACCGGGGTGAAAGTGTTCGATTGGCTGCTCACCATGTATCGTGGCCGGATCATTTTCAAACCGCCGATGCTGTATACCATCGGCTTCCTCGTCACCTTCGTCATTGGCGGCCTGTCCGGAGTGCTGCTCGCGCTGCCGCCCGTAGATTATGTAATGCACAACACGACCTTTTTGGTTGCGCACTTTCACAACATGATCATTCCGGGCGTGCTGTTCGGCTATCTGGCGGGGTACATGTTCTGGTTCCCCAAGGCCTTCGGCTTCAAGCTGAACGAGAAATGGGGCACATGGTCATTCTGGTGCTGGATCATTGGCTTTTATCTCGCCTTCATGCCGCTTTACGTACTCGGCCTGATGGGTATGCCGCGCCGGATGGAGCACTACGACATCGCCGCTTGGCAGCCGCATCTCGTCGTCGCTGCCGCCGGTGCCTTCATCATCTTTCTCGGAATCATCTGCCTCGGTGTCCAGCTCGCCGTCAGCATCAGGGACCGCAGGCAGGCACTCGATCTGTCCGGCGATCCCTGGAACGGCCGCTCGCTGGAATGGGCAACGTCGTCGCCGCCGGCGCCCTATAACTTCGCCACGCTGCCGCATGTCCAGGATATCGACGCTTTTTGGGACATGAAGCAACGCGGCGTCGCTCATCAACGGCCCGGCCGCTACGTCGATATCATCCTGCCGAAGAATACTTTCATCGCGGCATTCATTGGTGGTGCCGGATTCGTGTTTGGCTTCGCCATGGTCTGGCACATCTGGTGGCTCGCCATCGTTTCCCTTGTCGCCATTGCGCTTGCCATCATCGTTCGCGCCTTTGATGACGATACCGACACCATTATGCCCGCAACCGAGGTAAAGGAACTCGAAGACGCGCGCTTTGCCCAATTGGCAAAAGCACCGCGCAACGAAATGGCCGATGATCCAGGTTTCGCTGGCGGCTCCGTCCCGGAGGGCTCGACGTGACCGCAGGCGGTTCCACCACGACTGAAACCGGCTCCGTGCCCGTCTCGGCCACGAGAACGTACGAGGAAAGGGCGTTCGGCTTCTGGATCTACCTGATGAGCGACGCCATCATCTTCGCGCTGCTGTTCGCAACATACGTCGTGATGCTCGGAAACACCGCTGGCGGCCCCACGGGAAGAGAGCTGTTCAGCCTCGAGCGCGCCGGTGCGGAGACGGCGCTCCTGCTCCTGAGCAGCACGACCTTCGGCTTCGCCTCTGTCGCACTTGCCGCGTCCGACCGACCGCGCGTGCTGCAGTGGCTGGCGGTGACCGCGGCGCTCGGGCTCGGTTTCCTCTTCCTCGAGCTGGATGAATTCAGCGGCATGATCGCTCAAGAGGCAGGTCCCGACCGCAGCGGTTTTCTCTCTGCATTCTTCGCCCTGGTCGGCACTCACGGGCTACACGTGAGCGTCGGCATCCTTTGGATTCTGGTGATGATGACCCAGGTTCTGGTCAAAGGGCTGACCAGACCGGTCGCCTCGCGGCTCGTTCGACTCGGGCTGTTCTGGCACTTCCTCGACATCATTTGGGTCGCCATTTTCTCGATCGTCTATCTTCCAGGAGTAATTTGAACATGGACGCCTCGGGTTTGCCGGTCGAACGCAGCATAAGGCCCTACCTGACCGGGCTGGGGCTCGCCTTCATATTGACTGCGATCCCCTTTGCGCTCGTTGCCACGCATGCTCTGACGCGTCTCACCACGCTGGTCATTATTGCCGTCGCGGCGATCCTCCAGATCCTGGTCCATTTCAGGTTCTTCCTCCATATCGGCTTCCGCTCGACACCGTGGGAGAACCTCGTCGCCATGGCATTTGCCGCCATACTCATCGTCTTCATGGTCGGCGGCACCCTCTGGATCATGTTCGATCTCCACTACCGCATGATGGTGTGAGGAAAGGAGCGCTGGCAATGGACTGGCTGGTCAACGACGCTCTTCCGGTGCTGGCGAGGATTTTTATCGTCTGGATTTTTCCATTCAGTTTTCTCGACAAGGTCATCAACTGGGACAATGCGCTCAAGCAGGCGAACTCGAGCTGGCTTCCAGGCGGACCGGTTCTTTTGATCCTGGCGATGGCCGTTGAGCTGCTCACGCCGCCGATGATCGTGTTCGGCATTTACGACGGTATCGCCGCCTTCATTCTTGCGGGTTATTGCGTGATCACCGGCATCGTCTATCACCACTTCTGGACCTACCCACGCTTCTGGTCGTCTGAAAGCGAGGGCTATCCGCATATCTGGGATTTCTTCAAGAACTTCGGCCTCGTCGGCGGGCTGATCTTCATCATGTACGCGAGCGGCTTCATTCAGGCAGCCGAAACGGACATCGAGAAGGTTTCCGCCACCCACTACACGACGACGATAATCGCGGGTGGACGGAACTGATCATGGCCACCGACCCGCCGAAACTTTTGTATTGGCACGTGTGGGCTGACGATCGGGGCGTGACGCACCAGACGCGCTGCGAGCTCACGGCCTTCGAGCTTGCGAGCGTGGGGGGCAAGGCGACACCGCAATGGAACGACCATCTGCTGACAGGAAAGACCAGCATCCAGTTCTCCGTCCTGCCCGTTGGCTGGAGTGGAGATTGGCACAAGAACCCAGAACCCCAGTGGATCGCTGTGATGTCCGGCCGATGGTTCGTCGAAACCATGGACGGAACGCGCAT